>DASVSM010000246.1:0-6717 GCA_036388115.1 Flavisolibacter sp. | reverse complement strand
AAAAGGCAAAATTCAAAGAGTGTTTCCCTACATAAAGAGTGTTAACTCCTGATTCCTGACTTCTGTCTCCTTACTTGTCTTTCTTTTCTTTCCGCGGGTTCGTCAGCAATACTTCATCCACAAGGCCGTACTCTTTTGCTTCAGTAGCTGTCATCCAGTAGTCGCGGTCAAAGTCTGTTTCCACTCTTTCGTATGATTGCGTTGAATGATTCACCACAATCTCGTACAACTCGCGTTTCAGCTTACGAATTTCTTTCACGGTTACTTCAATATCTGTTGCCTGTCCGCCAATGGCGCCGCTTGGCTGGTGCATCATTACTCGGGCATGTTTCAAAGCAGCACGTTTTCCTTTGGTACCTGCCGCCAGTAATACACTGCCCATTGAAGCAGCCATGCCAATGCAAATTGTGGCTACATCCGGACTGACATATTGCATCGTATCATACACACCAAGCCCTGCATAAACAGAACCACCGGGAGAGTTAATGTACATATTGATGTCCCTTGTCCTGTCGGTAGAATCGAGGAACAGTAACTGCGCGGTAATGATGTTGGCCACTTCATCATTGATGGGGTAGCCAAGGAAGATGATGCGGTCCATCATTAAGCGGCTATACACATCCATCACTGCCACATTCATGGGACGCTCTTCAATGATGTTTGGTGTAAGTGCGGTTACCACGTATTTATTATAACTATCTAGGGTGTTACTCGAAAGCCCCTTGTGCTTAACGGCATATTTTTCAAATTCTGAATTAAAACTCATGTTCGTCTGAATTAGGTTTTTGCAAATTAATGGAAGATGCTTTACAAATACCATGCTTGGCCAAAAAACGGACAATTTGCCATGAGGGTTTCTTGTTCCTGGTCTCTCGTTATCCGTTTTGCCGTTCTTTTTATTCCGTGTGTTCTTCCATCTTCAAATCCTTCCTCTTATCGTTCTTGCTGGGGCTTTCAGCATAACACCACTATCAGCATTCGTCCGGGCTATTCGTTGCAAGTCCGGCACAAACCAGGGCACATGGCCTCACCGGGCTTTCCACTTCTATCCCGCAGCCCATCAGCAGAAATTGTCTGCTCAGCAACTTTCAGACGGAAAGTGATCAAAAGAAAGTCTGCACCTAAAACAACGAGCAACGCTAAGCGAGAGACCAGGGACGAGAGACAAACCAAGGAATACCATTTGCATCACTCACACAAAAAAGCATGTTTCTCCCCATCGGCGATGATAACCGCGACAGACGAACCACACCCTGGATCAACTACCTCTTTATCTTACTCAATATTTTAGTGTTTGTCTTTTTTCAGGGCCTGAGCGGCGAAAGCTCCTTTACCTTCGCTTATGCTACTGTACCGGCTGAGATCTTAACCGGCCAGGACTATGTAACGGATTCAAAAGCTTTTCGCGATGCGGTCACTGGTCAACGGTTTGTGATGCCGGGATTACAGCCAACACCGATACCTGTTCACCTTACGCTTTTAACATCCATGTTCATGCACGGCGGCTTTGCGCACCTGGGCGGCAACCTGCTTTTCCTTTGGGTGTTTGGAGATAATATTGAAGACGAGATGGGGCATGGCCGGTATTTCGTTTTTTATTTGTTATGCGGTGTGCTGGCTGGATTGGCCCATGTGTTTACGTCTGCTTACCTCGGACAAAGTGTCTATATTCCTTCGCTTGGGGCGTCGGGTGCCATTTCCGGTGTGCTGGGTGCTTACATGTTGCAACATCCCACCCGTTCAGTGCATGTCTGGGTCTTTCTTTTTATTGTTGCCGTTCCCGCATTTTTAGCCGTAGGAATCTGGTTTGTGTTCCAGGTGATCAATGGAATGGGCATGCTCGGTGGCGAAGAGTCGGCTGGTGGTGTAGCTTATGCTGCACACATCGGCGGTTTTATTGCAGGCCTCCTGCTTGTCAAACTATTTGTGCGGCGCCGGGAAGTTGAGCTAGTACAGGAAGAAAAACTTCGCTGGTAGGCATTCTATTACAAACTCGGAAGCATCAAAATATTCACCATCTGCGTGGGCCGGAACAATGCCTGCTGTTTTAATGTGAATGGCACCCGTTTTCAGGTACGTTATCATGGGCAAGTTTACATGTGTGCCTTTTTCAATCAGGGGCAGGTAACGGAACCGCATCATAGGTGGTATGCGGCCAATAATGTAAACATCAAGCAGGTGATCATTCACCAGTCCTTCCGGGTTTACGTTGAAGCCCCCGCCATAACGCCGGCCATTAGCAACGCTGAGCATTAAACATTTTTTACCCCAGTTGAACGATTCATTGCTGACGGTACACAAAAACTCCTTGAAGAAAAAAATGTTTTTCAGCACCACTTTGTAGTACGATAGTTTGTCGCTCCAGCTTTTTATACCCAGCATGTCCTGCACTACTTTTCCATCGAAGCCGATGCCCACACCATTCAGGAAAAGATGGTTGTTGCAATAACCTGCATCAACCGGCTTTTGTGTGGCTGTCAAAACCTTTTCCACTTGCTCGGCTACTGAGATCTCTCCATATAAGGCCCAGTGGAAATCATTGCCGGTACCGCCTTTAAAAATGGCCATGGGCAAATTAAACTGCGGGTAATGGTTGATAAAATAATTTAAAGTGCCGTCACCGCCAGCAATCCATACTTCGGTATAATCCATAAAGTCTGTTGGCCATGACGTGGTAAACACCGAATGTTCTACTGATTTGCCCAGGAGTATGGTAACAATTTCATTGCCTACACGCAAAGCTTTTTGGTGCAGGGGGTTAACGAGAAGTGCAATATTTCTTGGCAAGGTCATAGGAGTTGAATGGCTATCAGGGAGGCTAAACTAAGTCAAAGAAGTCAAGTTGAGGGTTATGTTTATCAGACTAAGTGTATTTGATTAATAAACGTAAGGAGTTAGCTATATGAGTTTAAACAATGAGAAAGAAAGAGCAAGCAGTTTTTAATAACTTGGTTCCATCTGAAGCATAATGGACTTTTCATTTAATAGACTACTTCCCGGAACGATAGTTTCTACCTCGTGGTGATCTGCCAATGGCAGGCCTGTAATTGTTTCCGTAAATTTGATGAAACAATTTGTATGGACACATTGGTTCGATTGAATGCCGATGAATTAAATCAAAGCCTTATTGATTTTATTAAAACATCGTTTAAAGGGAAGCGCATTGCTGTGCATATTTATGAAGATGAGAAAGATGAAACAGATTTCTTGTTGAGTGATCCGGTACATAAAGAAAAACTTTTGCAAACAATCACAGCAATTAACGAACAAAAGCCCACTGCTGTTTATACATTAAATGAACTCAAAGCAATGTTTTTAAATGAGCCTGAAGCATGAGGAGCATTGTTTTAACAGAGCAATCGCTGGAAGATTTAAAACACTGGTTGTTAAATGATGTTCGCCTTTTAAGAAAAGTATTTGACCTGATGGAATCCATGCTTCGGGATCCTTTCGCAGGTATTGGAAAACCGGAAGCATTAAAAGGTGATCTGAGTGGTTTTTGGAGCCGCCGTATAAATGAAGAGCATAGAATTGTTTACAAGGTTATGCAGGATTCTCTTATCCTTGCTTCATGCCGCTCTCATTATAAAAAATAAATGGAGGCGTTTCCGCCTCCATTTATAAAATAGGTTTCTTACTGCACCACCCGTATCATCCCCGCTCCATGATACGAATGCATCTCGCCGTTATACATCGCATCGGCACTCACCGGTCCCTGTTTAAAACGTCCTAACGAAACGGCTCTCACCGCGTAATAATATTTCTGCTTTGGCAAACGGCTGTCTACAAAAAAATGAATACGGTCGTCGCGAACATCCAATGCTGTAGGCTCTGCCCCATCTTTGATCCAATCCATTCCTGGTAACTCTTTCGTGCGGGGATTTTCAATTTCAAAACCAGCCGGCAAGAGGTCGGTGATAACAATGTTTTGAATGTCGTTATCGTAAGATTTTTCCAGTGTAATGCCCACGATAATTAAATCGTTTTGTTTGAAAGATGTTGCCGTTAACAGTTTACCGCTTCGATCATAAAACTGGCGACGAACTTTCAGGTAGCTGTCTTCCTGCTTGTAAGCGCCGGTGGTGCTGATGCCTTCTGCTATCCAACTGTAATACAATCTTCCACTTCCTTTTGTTACAATTTCAATGCTGCTGCTTTTTAGTAATTCATTGCTTCCTTTCCAGTCCTTATCACTTACTGTCGCTACCGTCTTTCCGGCTACCCTTACATCGGCTGTTACGGTTGAGCGGGCAGCGTTGCGGGCAACCTTTCCCAATGCTAAAAAAGAAAAAGCTCTTTCCTGCGTATTCAGCCATCGGTCGCTTTTCAATCGTGCACTCACATGCTGTACCATCTGCGGAATTTGTCCGTTACCCGGATCAACATCTATCAATGCATTTAAGGCAATGGCTTCATCACGCAACGCACTGTAATAACTGCCACCTGTTTGTTGTATGGATTCTTCGCCGCTGAAGGATGATGGAAGAAGAGCAGTAAAGGACCGTTTATCGCCAGCTACTGCATAAGCGGCAGATAAAAGATAACGGCTGTCCAACGCCAGTAATGGACCGGCAGCTTTGTAATAATTCATGGTGGATGCCTGCGGACGATTAGCCAGCGACAACACATACAAACTATACGCAACTTCTTTCGGTGCGATCTTTCGCTGCTGATCACGGTTATAATAGTAGTTGACGGTTTCTTTTGTTTTTAAACGATTGCTTAAATAGTTCAGCATTGTCTCAATCAAACTATTGTCTACATCATAACCAGCCTTTCTTGCTTCCAATAAGAAATGCGCTGCATAGGTTGTGGCCCACCAGTCGGCTTCCCCTTCGCCATCCCAAAGTGTAACAGCGCCATTGTACAACTGGCGCATTTTTATCTTGCGAATGGCTTCAGCCACATTGGCCGCCGCGTTCTGCTTATTATCGGGAGCCAATTTTAAGGCATCTACAAAATCGCCATAATACAACTGCGGAAAGGCAGATGAAATAGTTTGCTCCGTACAGCCGTAAGGATAGGTAACAAGGTAACGGAGTTGATCGGCTACCTGTGCTACCGGCGAACGGCTCACCACCAGGTCATATTTAAAACTTCCGGGCATGAAGCCAGTCTGCGGAATGGCTATTGTCTGTGTGCTGCCCCCTGCAATAGAACCACTGCCGGAAAGTTTTTGCAATGTTGATGGTGGACGAACGGCAATCTCTGTTTCTTCTGCGAACTTTTCTCCCAGTGCGTTTACAGTAACAGTAATTTTTGCAGCAGCCACAGCCGGATCAGCAATAATCTGGAACGTTGCACGTCCTTCACTGTTTGGCTTGATGGCAATATTTTGTGAAGTGCTTCCAACAACTTTTACCGGACCTGATAGATTTAAAGATGCACTGCCATTTGCCGCTTTGTTAGTTGTGTTGGAAATTGTAACCGGCAATAATACAGTATCACCCGGCGAAATAAACCGTGGCAAAGAAGAAGAGATAACAATCGGGTCAGCTACGGTTGTTGTGGCTTCTGCATTACCAAATTTTTCATCTTTGAAAGCAACGGCCATCAGCCGGATCTCACCACTGAATTGCGGAATATCAAACTCAAAACTTGCATTGCCGCTGCCATCTGCTTTTTTTAATCCGCTCCAGTACGACATGATCTTGAAACGTTTGGCAGGAATAGGGTTCACCCGTTTCTCCAAACTCAGATCGCCGTCACCACCGGTGCTGCTTAATCGTCCGCGCAGCTCAGGAAAGAGCAATGGATAGATATCAAACGCTCCTACACTCAATGCCGCCTTCTGGTAATAAAAATCGTAAGGGTTGGGTGTTTTAAAACCAGAAACTTGTAAGACGCCATTATCAACAGCAGCTAAAGAAACATAACTTCCCGGCACAGCCTTCACGGTTACTCTTTGCCGTGTTTTTGACCGGACAGCCTTTGCCGCTGTAATTTGAACAGGAATTTTCCTTCCGCTTTCTTCTACGGTAATATTTTGAAAGCCGTGTGCAACAGTCAACGGCATGTCTGTTACCTGGTGTGGCTTGATCAATGTTGCGGTGATATAAACATTTGGTACATGTTCACTTGCTAGTTTCAGTTCCAGTGATGCGGTTCGTTTTTCAACCGTCAGGTATTGATGGGAGAGAATGCCGTCCCGTTCAATGGTCACCAGCATTTTACCGCTGAACGGTGTTTTGAAAAGAACGTTTGCCACATCGCCGGCGTTATATTTTTCTTTGTTCAAAGTGATGTCAATATTGCCCTCGTTGTTCACTTCAAACGAAGAGGCTTCGCCACCCCAGCTGCCATAGCTGTAAAACTTTTTGCTCACGTAAACATTTGCACCGGGACGATACATCCTGATCTCGTAATCGCCCGGTGAACGGGGAATGAAGGAGTAGTCCGTCTTATCGCCAATGACTATTTCTTTATCAGCAATTACCTTGTCTTCCTGTTGCGAATCGTAACGGAAGTAACTGCCGTTCCGGGTAAGAACCGTTCTGTATTCGTGTTTAATAACCGCAACTCTTGCGGATGCATTCACTGGTATGCCATCTTTATTTAAACTCACCAAACTGAATTTAATAGTACTGTTCAGCGGGTAATAATAAGAACCATCGTCCCTGATGCCATGAAACACATCCTGTGTGTAGATATCAGTTGCTGTTACACGGCTGACCGGCCTTCCTGTTTCATCAAAAACGGTTGTATAAAAGCTGGCAC
>DASVSM010000245.1:0-4187 GCA_036388115.1 Flavisolibacter sp. | reverse complement strand
GCTGATTATTGATTTCGGTGGTGGCATTAAAGCAGAAAAGGATGTGCAGATTGTTTTTGATTCCGGCGCGGCATTGGCAACCGTTGGCAGCATGGCTGTAAAGGACAAGGAAACCTTTGTACAGTGGTTGCAAAAGTTTGGTGCCGGTAAATTTCTGTTAGGCGCTGATGTAAAGAAGGAAAAACTCACCATTAGCGGGTGGACGGAAGAAACGGAGATCTGGGTCTACGACTTTATTGAAGACTATATTCAAAAAGGCATTCAGCAGATCTTTTGTACCGACGTGGCAAAGGACGGTGCACTGGAAGGCCCTTCAATTGAGTTGTACAAAAGCATCATTGAAAAATTTCCTGCGCTGCATTTTATTGCAAGTGGTGGAGTGAGTTCCATTGATGACGTTTACCTTTTGCAGGATATCGGCTGCAAAGGCGTCATCATTGGCAAAGCTATTTACGAAGGAAGAGTGCAATTAAGCGATTTAAAGAAATTGAACAAGTAGTATGCTGGCAAAAAGAATCATTCCTTGTTTGGATATTAAAGATGGACGAACCGTTAAGGGTACCAATTTTGTAAACCTTCGTGATGCAGGAGACCCAGTGGAGCTGGCTGCCGCCTATGCCAGGCAAGGTGCCGATGAATTGGTTTTCCTTGATATTACTGCAACTGTTGAGCGCCGTAAAACACTTGCTGACCTAGTGAAGCGGGTAGCACACACTATCAATATTCCATTTACAGTTGGCGGTGGAATAAAAACGGTGGAAGATGTTTCTGTTCTCTTGGGCAATGGCGCTGATAAAATTTCCATCAACACGGCGGCTTACGATAATCCTTCGGTAATTACGGACATTGCCAACACTGCCGGTAGTCAGTGTGTAGTGCTGGCGATTGATACCAAAAAAGAAGATGACGGCGAATGGTATGTTTACCTGCACGGAGGCCGCACAAAAACGGGCACGAAATGTTTTGACTGGGCGAAAAGAGCGGTTGAACTAGGCGCCGGAGAAATCTTACTGACGTCAATGAATCACGATGGAACGAAAGCCGGTTTTGCACTGGATATTACAAGAAGGCTTTCGGAAGAATTGCCTGTGCCGGTTATTGCTTCGGGCGGTGGTGGAGCGATGGAACATTTTGCAGATGTTTTTTTGCTGGCGTATGCTGATGCGGCTTTGGCTGCATCCGTGTTCCATTTTAAGGAGATTGAGATTCCGGATTTGAAGCGTTATTTACAGGGGAGAGGCATTGCAGTTAGGGTTTGATGGCTGTTGCTATGTTTGTCTTTTTTTAAGCGAGTATTTCTTTACAGGTTTCGGTTTTTCCTTTCCACCTTTTGTCTTGAAACAAAAGGTGGAGCCCAAAATTCAAGGACGGCGCAATCGCTCCGCGTGCCTGTCCGGGCCAGCGCACAACAACCAGTCATTACAGGTGAAGAGCATTCAATTCCTGATCAATTCTTCTCTTAACTACATTCCTTACTACACTTTTTCTGCAGCGTATAGTTTTCTTTGATGCTGATGTTGCAAAAAGCTGCTGGCGCTCTATTCCGTTTAGCTCTCTTTACAGAAAATAAATTCATTAAACTAACACGGAATAAGGCGCTGAACCTTCAAAATCACGACAAGTAACCGGATCAGGAATGATTGAAAAGAGAAGTAAAACACTGGGTAAGCCTGTGTCTGTGCCGGGCTCCCTCTCCTCATGGAGAGGGTCAGGGGTGAGGTGCTCCATAGAATTACCAACCGTACACGCTGTGCGACGCAACAAACGCTTCATAGATATTCTGACCTCTGGTTCAAAAAAATAAAAGGCTCAATCAACAGAATGATTGAGCCTTTTCAGTATCGTCCAAAAGCCAGTGTCTGTGTTTGGCGCTTCCTCTCCAACTTGTTGGAGAGAGTTGGGGTGAAGTGCCTAATTCACATCCTGTCCTTTCTTCAATTTATCAATCATCCCTGCTACCGCATTTTTGTTATTGTTATCGGGTGCCAAAGGCAACGCCTGCTCCGCATATTTCAAGGCATTCTTGTAATCGCCATTGGCGGAAAGGCCTCTTGTCAATCCCACCAGTGTGGTATACTTATTTGGATTCTTTTGAAAGTTCATTTGAAAAACTTCCAGTGCATCTTTCGCTTTTTTCTGCGCCAGCAACGAACGGGCATAACCATGGATCTCCTGCATGTTCGCCAGTGGTAATGCTTCTTTCATCAGCGCCATAGCTTCGTCACCACGACCCAGCTTTTGCAGGAGCTGTGCTTTAGTAGCCTTCGGACCAAACAGGTTTGCACCGCCAAATGAAGGTCCCGAAGCGGAGTCGGCCCACTGCAAGGCCTGTTCTAAATTCACATTCCGTTGCAGGCACCATTGCGCCGCCTGTTCCCAGGGCAACCAGTAAAACCCACGTTGTGTTCTTAACTCAGTTTGAAAAGAGGCGATCTGATCTTTCACATAGGCCGTTTCTACTTTAAACGGGATCATCAGCCGTTCCCACACCAAAGCAATAGTAGCTGCACTTTCTGTCTGGTTCATGAACTCATAGCGAAGCCATTCCGTGCTGTTATTTGCCTTTACAGGTTTTACTTTTACCCGTAGCGCATCTTCTTTATCGTTGTAATAATAACTTCCCCACGAACTGGAATTGTTCGAAAAGATCAGCGTTGACTCTGTAGAATCATACGCAATGAAAAAACCGTATTTGCCTTTTTTCAGCGGCTGTCCTTCAATGGTCACATCATTCGAAAACTCGATGGTTGTATTTTCATTGGCACCCGCCCGCCACGGTGCGGCTTTTGCACTGCCAAAGCCCTGGTCGGTAAAACCCGTGTGCACCAACTGCCCCCAGATCTTCCCTTCGCGTCCTTTCACTGTTGGACGATCATAATGAATCACCACATCGGTCAGGCCAATGCGTTCACCCACCATTGCTTTTTTATTGCCGCCACTGGGAATTTGTGTTAAGGTAATTTGCGCATAAGAAGAAGCCAATGCAGTTATTGCAAAAAGCGAAAGAACAAAACGTTTCATTGCAGAAGTTTTAGAGGAGTAAATCTAATTGAAGGCGGAAGGCGCCCTGATGAAAATTCTACCGGAGTATTAAAATTAGCGACCGATGCATTATTGGTTGGATGAATGGTTATGAGCCAAGAGCCAATGCTACTATTGATCGTCTGTTGCGTCGCACTCTTGTACGGTTGTAACAGTACTGGGCTACTTTAAACCGTTGCTTTTTCCATGTGTATATTAGCGTAGGTGAATGAACTTGAAAAACATAAGGCAGCCTTGTTATGCAAAGGTTATACTGTTATTGAAAATGTATTTTCAGCTGCGGAAATCAGCGTAATAGTGCTGGCAATAGAAAAAGCTGATTCTGACAAGGCCACATTCCGTAAATCAAAAGACCTCTTTGCTATTCGTCAATTTTTGAATGAGGTCCCTGGCATCGCCAGCTTGATTTTTTCAAAGCAGTTAAATTCAGTTATTGAAGAATTCTTCGGTCGGGAATATTTCGTTGTTAAGTCAATCTATTTTGATAAGCCCGGAGATTCTAACTGGTTCGTTTCTTACCACCAGGATTTGACAATTTCTGTTGATAAGAAAGTAATGGTAGAAGGATTTGGGCCATGGTCGGCGAAACAAAATCAATACGCGGTTCAACCGCCGCTATCAATCCTGGAAAACAATTTCACAATCAGGATCCATTTGGATGACACCAATGAAAACAATGGTGCCCTACGGGTCATCCCATCATCTCATGCAAAAGGTATTTTTCGTGCAGATACAATTAACTGGAACGACGAAGTAGAAGAAACGTGTAATGTACCGAAAGGTGGAATTATGTTAATGCGACCATTGCTACTGCATGCTTCAAGCAGAACAACCAACAACGAAAAGAGAAGAGTAATTCATATTGAGTTTAGTTCTTCAGATCTACCGATGCCATTAGAATGGTCCGAAAAAATGTTTTATCGCCATGATGTTTAGTAGGTATCGTCTGTTCATCATTCTACAGTTTTTGCCGTGCTATGCGTTTGCACATGGCGAAGAGGCTCTCCTTACTCTTTTCTTACCCATTGTTCGCGGAATTATTTTCCTGATTGTTTTAAATTTTCTTCAACTACGTTCGAACAATAAAAAAGTGTTATTAGGTATTTATGCTTTGGCACTTTTCCTATCGTTTTTTATTACTAGAA
>DASVSM010000244.1:0-4308 GCA_036388115.1 Flavisolibacter sp. | reverse complement strand
TGCCAGGCATTTGCACACCATACACTTCGCCACTGAATAATTTACGTTCCGGAGTTAAGATTTCTAAAGTCATAAAGTCAATGTGACAATGTGCCAATTAGCTAATTAGCTAATTGACGAATTAGCTAATTAGCCCTGCGCCTGCGCCATCAGTTTCTTACCTTTTTCAATGGCGTCGTCGATGGTTCCCACCAGGTTGAAAGAAGCTTCCGGATATTCATCTACTTCACCGTCCATGATCATGTTAAAGCCACGGATGGTTTCTTCAATGGGTACCAGTACACCTTTCAAACCAGTAAAGGCTTCTGCCACGTGAAAAGGCTGCGACAAGAAACGCTGCACTTTACGGGCACGGCTTACTGTCAATTTATCTTCGTCACTTAATTCATCCAAACCAAGGATGGCAATGATATCCTGCAATTCTTTATAACGTTGTAAGATCAGTTTTACACGGTTGGCTGTATTGTAATGCGCATCGCCCACAACAGAAGGCATCAAAATCCTTGATGTAGAATCCAAAGGATCCACCGCAGGGTAGATACCTAAGTCAGCAATCTTACGGGACAATACGGTTGTCGCATCCAGGTGAGCAAAGGTTGTTGCCGGAGCCGGATCGGTCAAGTCATCCGCCGGTACATAAACCGCCTGTACAGAAGTAATGGAACCGTTCTTGGTAGAAGTGATACGCTCCTGCATCAGGCCCATTTCGGTAGCCAGTGTTGGCTGGTAACCTACCGCAGAAGGCATACGGCCTAACAGGGCCGATACCTCGGAACCCGCCTGGGTGAAACGGAAGATATTGTCAACAAAGAAAAGGATATCGCGGCCTTTGCCAGTACCATCACCATCGCGGTAGTATTCGGCAATCGTTAAACCGGAAAGGGCAACACGGGCACGGGCTCCCGGCGGCTCGTTCATCTGGCCAAACACGAAAGTTGCCTTTGATTCTGCCAGTCCTGTCATGTTTACTTTGCTCAGGTCCCATCCGCCTTCTTCCATGCTGTGCTTAAAGGCATCACCGTAGTTCATGATGCCTGCTTCAATCATTTCACGCATCAGGTCATTTCCTTCACGGGTCCTCTCACCTACACCGGCAAATACAGATACACCGGCATACGCTTTTGCAATATTGTTGATCAGTTCCTGGATCAATACAGTCTTACCTACACCGGCACCGCCAAACAGTCCAATTTTACCACCTTTGGAATAAGGCTCGATCAGGTCGATCACTTTAATACCAGTAAAAAGAACCTCCGTGGCGGTAGACAGATTTTCGAATAACGGCGGCTTGGCATGAATGGGGCGGCCATTCACTTTTGGAACAGGAGGCAATCCGTCGATCGGGTCACCGGTAACGTTGAAAAGACGGCCACGGATCTGTTCAGACGCTGGCATTGTAATAGGTGTACCCGTATCTACTACGTCCATTCCGCGCAGTAAACCTTCGGTACCGTCCATGGCAATGGTACGAACGCTATCTTCACCCAGGTGCGTTTGCACTTCCAGCACCAGGGTGTCGCCGTTTTGCCTTTTTATTTCTAATGCATTAAAGATTTCGGGAAGGCCTCCGTCGAACTGCACGTCCACAACGGCACCAATGATTTGTTTAATCTTACCAACTTTTGCCATAAATAGCTTTTAAAGAAGATTTTTAGCGAAAACAGCCTGAAAAAGGCTGGCTTTCGTTTTCAGGCTGCAAAAGTAAGGGTCAACGGTGATTTAACCAATTGAAACTATTCCTAATTATTGGTCAATCTCGCAGCCACAGCTTGGTGGTGGCGGACAAACAACACCCAGGTCGTACACCGGTATAGATGGTATTTTATATCAGTGGGTTAGGTGCATGGTAGTATTTGCCTGGCTGCTTAAAAAACCTACCAGAACCGTGGACGGTTTCTTGCCCACATTATCCCAGTTAGCGCCCGGAGCCTTCCGCATATATCTTTTCTTTTCCTTATCGGATTTGGAATTATAAGTGGCAAAAAGAAAACAAAACTATCATTGACGAACCGGGGATTACAGAATTATAATATTGGGGCTATCTATCACTACGCTGGTCAGTACAATGAGACGGTAAAGCATTACCTGTTAGATGAGCCTTCGCTGGTAAAATCATTTGAGCCGGTCGTTCAACTGTCTTTTTTCGTGAGGTGAGCGATTACTATCATGACTGGCCCAAACTTTCATTATGGTCTTTTACTGCCATTACATCATACACTCGAGCATGTTGCTGTCAGGTTTCTGGCGTCACAAAAATTGCAACAGTTCCGGCAGAAACTTTCTGTTAAAAAACTGTTTTATCCTTCCAAAAAAACCATCGAAAAGCTTGAAGAAACAATGGAAAAAAGCACATTGGTGTAGCAATCTGCTTCAGAAACAGCATGCTTTTCCCCACATTCTCCTAAATAAATCATAAGGGCACATCCGTTGAAGGGAAATTAAAGCGTAGTAGTACAGGCACGTCTTTTGTAAATCTCAGCTATATGAAAACAATTCTCTTTTACTTAAGTTTTGCCTGTATGTTCTTTACTGCCTGTCAGAATTCCAATTCTACCGATGCTGAAGAAGAAACAGGTAGTGGAAAGAAAAACATCACCGACCGGGATTACAGCATTACAAAAGCAAACGCTTACTCCGACCTTTTTATGGACAGTATGGCCATGGAGAAATACATTGGCGCCAAAAAATTGCATGATACCGCTGCAAGAAGGCTTCGCAGTTTTTATAACAGCCGCAACTACCAGTTTGCCTGGTTTGCCTCTGATGGCTTAACGGAACAGGCAAGGGCTTTTTGGAACCTGCATGATTATGTGACGACCTATGACAACGACACCTCCTTGCGCGACAAAAGCCTGCAGAAAAAAATGGATGCATTAACAGCAGAAGAAAATCTCCAGGCAAGTGCATCCGGCGATTTTTTACAGACGGAGCTGACCTTAACCCATCACTTTATACAATACATTCTTCACAATTACGAAAAAGGCTATGTGAAGCGCAAAGAGATGGAGCGGTTTATACCTTTTAAAAAACGGGATGCATTGGAAGTGGCGGACTCGCTGCTGAATAAAAAACACAAGGACAATAAATATTTTGAAGACGTTCATGAACCCTATCGCAAACTGAAGGAAGAACTTGGCCGTTACTATAATATTACCAAAGCTGGTGGATGGCCACAAATACCAACGGCAAAAACGCTAAAAATTGGAAGCAGTTCCCCGGTAGTGGCAGCTATTAAAAGACGCTTGCAAATAACAGGTGAGATGCCGGGAAAAGATACATCCCAGATGTTTAATGATACGCTGGCAAACGCGGTCAGCATTTTCCAAAAAAAGCTTGGTTACACACCGGACGGGATTGTGAATGAGCAACTGATTAAAGACATGAACGTGCCGGCTAAAGACAGGCTTGCCCAGATACTGGTGAACATGGACCGCATGCGGTGGATGCCAACGGAACCCACAGGGCAACTCATTGTGGTAAATATTCCTGAGTTTATTCTGCATGTGTATGAAGGAGCCAAAAAAGCCTTCGATATGAAAGTAGTGGTTGGTAAAGAAGCACATAGTACAGTTAGCTTCAGTGGTGATTTAAGCACCATTGTTTTTAGTCCGTATTGGAATATTCCGTCAAGTATTGTAAAAAATGAAATTCTGCCTGCCATTGCACGAAACCCCGGCTACCTGGCCAGCCAGAACATGGAACAGGTGGGAACAGAAGATGGTTGACCGAAAATTCGCCAGTTACCCGGAGAAAAAAATTCGCTGGGGAAAGTTAAGTTCCTGTTCCCGAACAGCTTCAATATTTACTTTCACGACACGCCGGCAAAAAGCCTCTTCGACAGGGATAAAAGGGCCTACAGTCACGGGTGCATCCGGTTAGCCGAACCCGAAAAGATGGCGCAATATCTTCTCCGTAATAATGCCGAATGGGCACCGGATAAAATTGCTGCAGCAATGAACAGTGGCGAAGAAGAGCATGTGAAATTAAAAAAGCCGGTACCGGTTATTATCTCTTATTACACGGCCTGGGTTGACGAGGAAGGGTTGCTGAATTTTAGAGATGATATTTACAGCCACGACGAAGACCTGATGAAAAAAATGTTCCGATAAATAAAGTAGGGCCGATAAAATCTTTTTCCCTGTACATCTCGTACATGGGAAAAAGATTTTATGAGAAACATAACCAACAGCACCTTAAAAACACTATCAGCTCTAGCTATTGCCTCCTTCCTTTTTGCCTGTAATAAAGACGATAACAACGGCGGCACCACTACAACACCTATAAGCAGGCTGTTCGTATCGAATGCCG
>DASVSM010000243.1:0-3202 GCA_036388115.1 Flavisolibacter sp. | reverse complement strand
TTATGTTTAAGTTGCCCTATTTAAAAATTGAATTGCTACAAAAAAACGGATTAGCACACCGCCAAACGGCATCCGTTTGGTTGAAGAAGCTGACAGACGCGAAGGTCTTAGTTCCGCAAAAGGGAGGAAGGACCACCTATTACATTAACTACCGGTTAATGGAATTGCTATCCGAGAATAATATTTGACCCGTGTAGTTTTTCCGGTTTCCCGTTGTTTATCGGGTAAGCGCCAAAGCATAAAATGAAGTCATTAAAACACCTTCCATCTTATAACAAACTCTTTATAAATTGATGGAATAACGAAAATGATTTCTTCTTACCTTTATTCCTCATCAAAGAAAAGGAGGTATTCATGAGTCTAACAGAATATTCATGGGAACCTTCGGTTGGTATCGCCTAACCGGGTTGCTCCATCAAAATATCTGTGCGCAAAAAGCGCAATTAAGAATCCCGCTATATGCGGGATTTCTTTCTTTTACTCTTTCCTTTTCGCAGTAGCTTAGAAGTATGAAAAAGTGGGTGTTTGGTTTAGTGATGTTTTTCTTTGCGCTTGCTGGCAAAAGCCAGCAAAAGGCAAATTTTTCTTCTATCGACTGGAAGGTGCAATCAATGGAGGCCCCTACGCCGGATTCCCTCGCCGGATTAATCAAGACAAATTTTACAACGCCGTTGGAAAAAGTGAGGGCTATCTATAGCTGGATTGCTACTCACATTGAATACAACACCAATATTTACAAGCCCTGGCTTGCTTCTTACCACTACAGTCCCGATCCACTTGATACCGCGGCTGTCTGGCCTTCGGGAGATGAAATGGTAGCACGGAAAGTTATGCGTAAAAGGTCGGCTGTTTGTGATGGTTATGCAAGGCTGTTTAAAGTATTGTGCGATTACGCAGGGGTAGAAGCGCAGATCGTGCAGGGCTATGCCAGAAGTGCTGGCACTAATAAATTCAGAACCAACCATACTTGGAATGCCGTCAGGATCGATAGCGCCTGGCACTTAATAGATGTGACCTGGGCAAGCGGTTACCTGAATTTTGGAAATGATTACGTGCAAAAGCAAAACGACTATTATTTTTTTACCCCGCCTGAACAATTCATCAACGACCATTACCCCGAAGAGTTAAAGTGGACGCTGCTGCCAAATCCACCGATGGTAGCAGAATTCAAGCGCATGCCCTTTCAAAGCAAAAACTTCAACCGATATGGTTTTGATAGTTTCTTTCCCAACACCGGAATAATAGAGGCTGCAGTGGGAGATACGATCCGTCTGAAACTTCAGCTGAAAGATGTGGAAAGAGCAAAGACAACCGGCAATGATCCTTTCACCGATACAACAACATTTACCTTTTGGCCGGCTAGTTCTTTCCTAAAGCCGGAGGCAGAAAAAAAGAACCTGATTTTTTATACGTTTATTGTTCCGCCAACATCCGGATGGCTGCACTTGCTGTACAACGACGATGTGGTGATGCATTACCGGATACAGGTTTCCGCTAAGTCAACCTCGCTGGTAAGCAAATAGTTTCCCCACCTGAACCTTGTCTTAACTTTCCGCCATGAACGGGTGGCAACGGCTTTTCGATAAAGACAAATCAGGTGGAACAGAAAAGATCAGCCTAAAAGACAGGTTTTCGGCATTACGAAACCTTCCCCGTTTTTTTCGCCTTGTATGGCAAAGCAGCCCGCGACTGATGCTTGCAAACATCATTCTTCGACTTTTACGTTCTGCCGTTCCCGTTGCTGTTCTGTATGTGGGTAAACTCATTATTGACGGCATCATCCATATCAGAGAGGTACCTGCTTCGCAGAACTTCTTATGGCAATTGGTAGCACTTGAATTCGGGTTGCTTATTCTCTCCGACACATCGGGACGCATCATTGGGTTGTTTGACTCACTGACCGGCGAAAAATTTGCCAACACCACCTCGGTGCAGATCATGCAACATGCGGCACGGCTGGACCTTGAGCAGTTTGAAGACTCGCAGTTTTATGATAAGCTGGAAAGGGCCCGGCAGCAGACCGCTGGTCGTACCATTCTGCTGGCGCAGGTGCTTAGCCAGGTACAGGATGTGATTACCGTAACCTTTCTTGCAGCCGGATTAGTAGCCTTTAATCCCTGGCTGATCCTCCTTTTACTGGCGGCCGTTATTCCTGCCTTTCTTGGCGAATCGCATTTCAATAATCGTGGTTATGCTCTTTCGCGAAGGCAAACACCGGAGCGGAGAGAACTCGATTACATCCGCTACGTAGGTGCATCGGACGAAACAGCAAAAGAGATGAAGGTGTTTGACCTGTCAGGCTTTTTCATTGACCGCTTTCGAAACCTTTCCAATAAGTTTTTCGAAGCCAATAAAAAGCTGGCAAAGCAAAGAGCTTTCTGGGGCACCTTCTTTTCGTTTTTAGGAACAGCCGGTTATTACGGCGCCTACGCTTACATCATTCGCCAGGCAGTGAGTGGAACATTGTCTATCGGGGATGTCACTTTTTTGGCAGGTTCATTCCGCCAGTTAAGAGGACTGCTAGAGGGCATCCTTTCTCGCTTCACGGCTGTGTCGCAAGGTGCTATTTACTTAAAAGATTTCTTTGATTTTTTTGAGATTCAACCGGGCATGAAAGCGGTGGTAAAAGCAAGGCCGTTTCCAAAGACAATTCAGGAAGGGTTTGTATTTGAGAACGTTGGTTTTAAATATGCGAATTCAGAAAGATGGGCTAACCGCTATTTGAATTTTACATTGAAGGCAGGTGAGAAGCTAGCCTTGGTAGGAGAGAACGGCGCTGGTAAAACAACGCTTGTAAAGCTGCTGTCACGATTGTATGATCCGACAGAAGGCCACATCCTTTTGGATGGTTATGATTTAAAAGAGTATGATCTGGCAGGCCTGCGCCGGAACATTGGTGTCATCTTCCAGGATTTCCTTCGTTACCAGATGGCGGCCTCCCAAAACATCGCTGTAGGCAATGTGGCGGAAAAGCAAAATATGCCGCTGATTGTTTCATCGGCGGAACAAAGTCTTGCCAATACGGTCATTGAAAAACTGCCGGGCAGGTACGACCAGCAATTAGGAAAACGCTTTAATAACGGCGTTGATCTTTCCGGTGGCGAATGGCAGAAAATTGCCTTGGCAAGAGCCTACATGAAAGATGCCCAACTGCTGATCCTGGATGAACCTACAGCGGCATTGGATGCCCGTGCCGAGTATG
>DASVSM010000242.1:0-6035 GCA_036388115.1 Flavisolibacter sp. | reverse complement strand
CCGAACGAAAGCCAAAACCGCCGGAAGAAGAGGGCGAAAAATACCCGCCTGCGACGAAGCCTGTATTGTTCTGTGCATTGAACGACTTCAGGGCCGTCATGGAGTAAAAGTTAAGCCCTGCTTTGACGCCGATCGTTCGTTTGTATGCTTTCACATCCTGTGCAGCAGCTCCTATACCCGCCAGGAAGCAAAACGATAGCATCATGTTACTGATCATGTACTTTTTTCTTTTCATTGTTAATGATTGTAGGTTTTTAGGTAAGATGTTTGTCCCGTGCTGACCGGAGCGTTACCTGATGATTTTGTAAGCGAACTCCTGGTACTGGCTTTGCATGGAGGGATGGTTGTACATAACAATGTAATCCTTCTTCCCGCTAAAGGTGAGGTCTTCCAGCTTGTACCAGTATTCAGAGCGGCTACGGTCAAGATCATCTTTGGTGGCCTTGCGTAGATCGTTGGTGCCGCTGCAAGAGAATTTTTTGTAGAATTCTCCTTCTACCGGCGTCCAGGTTATTTTGTTTGGTGCTTCCCATTTCATGGTGCCTTTCAAAAAAGTGTACGTCATGTTATAGCAGCTACCGGTTGGTACCGATAAGTATTGTACAAATTCTACAAAGCCATCTTTTGTAACCTTGTATTCGCGAAGTGCCTCTTGCGAATGGGCAATGAAGTTGGCCCTGTCATCGTAGTAACTGAGAGCAGACACGCTTCCGTACCGCCACTCTGCCGGCGCAATTTCTGCAGGCAGTTCGCTGCGGGGTGCATTCCTGTAAAGATCATCGGTGTTGTTATTGTCGGCTGAACCGTTTTTACTGCAAGACAAAAGTATGAATGCCAGCAAGCTGGTAACGAAGGTCATTTGTTTCATACATTAATGTGGTTAAAAAGATTGGTTTGTATAAGCGTTGAACGTACTGTATCAACAACATGACAAACCTACCACGGCATCCATAATTACAGATACATTTCGTCGGCCTATAATGCAACTCATCGACTTCATATTCCACCACCGTTAGCAGGCAAATATTTTCGCCCTGTCACAATCTCTCTGAAAGACTAACTGTGTGCTACCGCTGGATTTGCAAACGTTCGCCGTACGTGCTTCCATTTTATATGAAGACCCGCATTGCAGGTAACAAAATTTTAAACATAAACCATGAAACACGTCTTCTTTTTCCTTGCCAGCCTGGCAACTTTAAATGTGTATGCAACCATCCGAACTGTCAGTAACAACCCATCCACTATTGCCCAGTTTAGTACCATACAGGCCGCCATTGATGCAGCCGTGAGTGGTGATACGATTCTGGTGCATGGCTCACCAAATAATTATGCGGGCTTTGCTATCAATAATAAACAACTGGTGATCATTGGCCCGGGTTGGAACCCTAACAAAGAATTGCCCCATCCTGTAAACATCACTACAGGCTCTTTGCTAAGCGGCACTGGAACATCGGGTACAGAATTACAAGGCTTAAGCTTTTATGCCTTCATAGGGATCAATACTACAGGCATCAACAATGTACGGATCTTCCGTAATCGTTTTCACAGGACCAGCGTAACCTTTCAAGGCTCCGGCAGCGGCGTTTTCTCAGGGTATGTTTTTGAAGGCAACTGGTTCGACAATGGCTGGGTAGGTTCATCAAACCAATACTCGCTGGAGAACATGCTTTTTCAAAACAACATTTTTTATCATAGCGGTGTTATCACGAGCTCCATTTATGCATTTACCAATACCGTAAATGTTTTGTTCGATCATAATCTTTTTTATGGAACCGCCGGCATGACTGCATTTGGCAACAACACTCGTTTTATCACACTTTCCAATAACATTTTCTCCAGGGTTAGTATAGCTGATAACCTGGCGAACGCTTCTTTTTATAACAACATCACGTTTAACACTAACAACGATGCGCCCTGGACATCCAACGGCAATGCAGATGGTGGTGGCAACCTTGCCGGCATTGATCCGCAAATGGCTGCTCAAGCCAGTGTGAACAGTGCAGTGAACGATCCTTTGCTCGACTTCAGCATTGCCGCCGGTGCTGCCAACAACAGCGGCTCGGATGGAAAAGACAGGGGCTTGTTATACGAAACCACCGGAAGCCTGAATTGGGCGAACAGTCGTTCCAGCCGTCTTCCTTTTATCTTTCGTATGCAAACCAACACGCCTACGGTTGTTCCGGGCGGATCCATCTCGGTAACGGTTGAAGCACGAACCAGCAATTAACAGATGACTATTTATTCTTTCACCTTAAATCTTCTGTTATGAAGCAATTGTGTTGTTTTATCGTATTGCTTTTCTCTTTGTTTCGTCTGCCGGCACAAAAGATAACGGCTGCAGAATATTTTTTTGATGCCGATCCCGGCCCAGGTGCAGGTACACCCGTGGCGGTGGGAACGCCGGCACCTTCAGTTACTTTTTCTGCCAATATCCCAACTGCTTCATTGCCTGCGGGATTTCATTCCCTGGCAATTCGGGCAAAAGATGAGGCAAATACATGGGGGCCGTTTGAATGGCGAACTATTTACGTATCAGCCCCAGCCAGCAATGCCAGTTCTATCGTAGCCGCAGAATATTTTTTCGACAACGATCCGGGTGCAGGTGCGGGCATGGGATTGGGTATCAGTTCTCCTGGTCATGCCGTACAATTCAGTGCTGTAATACCAACCGTATCGCTGCAGCCAGGCTTTCATATACTTGCCATTCGCACACGCAATGCGGCTGGTGAATGGAGCCTTTTTGAAGCAAAAGGGTTTTACATAGCTTCTGCTCCGGTAAACGCTCAAAACATTACTGCTGCGGAATATTATATCGATACTGATCCCGGTGCCGGTAACGGCACAGGCATATCCATTGGCAGCGGTGGAAATGCGGTAACCTTTACCGCCCTTATTCCCACAGCCAGTCTCACCGCCGGCTTTTATCAGTTAGCCATTCGTGCAAGAAGGAGTGACGGTGCCTGGAGCATCGTGGAAAACCGTGGCTTTTACCTTCAGCCGGCCGCTGTAAACAGCAGCCCGGTTACGGAAGCCGAATATTTTATGGATGTTGATCCAGGTGTTGGTAACGGTTCGCCGCTAAGCATTACAACCCCCGGCAATTCAGTTTCGCAAAATTTCCTGATCAATATTCCGCCAGGTACACCAAATGGAAAACACATGCTGGCCATTCGGGGAAAAGATGCCGCCGGGCATTGGGGATTGTTTGAGCTCCGTGAGATCACGGTAGATGGTCTTACGCTGCCATTGAACTGGTCCTGTTTTACGGCAAAACGCAGCGATAAAAAAGTGGCATTGGAGTGGGAGACGACAAACGAGATCAATACATCTCATTTTGATGTCGAACGCAGTAATAACGGGTTCGACTTTGTACGCATAGGCCAGGTAAATGCAAAAGGACGGGCAGATAATGACTATGCTTTTGATGATGCAAATCCGGACAAAGGCCTGAATTATTACCGGCTAAAGCAGTTAGATAAAAACGGTTCATTCAAGTACTCCGCAATTGCGAAAGTCTACTTTGGAGATGCGGCTGTCAATAACCTGCGGTTGTATCCGCTGCCGGTTCTTTCCAGCCTGAATATCGATTTCCGCGGCAATGGCCGGGAGCTGCTTATTCAGGTTTACGATGCAGGCGGTAAAATGATCCTGAACGAGCGAAAGCAAAATCATTCGCCTGTCATCCTGCCTGCAGCCAATCTGGCAAAAGGAATGTATTGGATTGTCGTTTCAGACGGTATCCTGCAGCAGAAAGGACAGTTCATAAAACAATAACCCAAAGAAAGGACACCTGCTTTCCGGCAAGTGAGTGATAGCACTAAAGCGCCTGTCTTTCCAAAAACGACAGGCGTTTTTGCTGCTATCTCTTGCACCACGCAAACGATCCCGTTACGCTATGAAAACGTATCCTGTCTCAACAAACTACACACAAATAATATGAAGACTGTAATCATCATTGAAGATGAAAAAGATGCGAGGGAAACATTAAAGGAGTACCTGTCATCTTACCCCGAATTAGCTATAATAGCTGAATGCGAAAACGGAAAAGATGCCATTGAAAAAATAAATAAACTGTGTCCGGATATTTTGTTCCTCGATATACACCTGCCGGGCATCAATGGCTTTCAGGTAATGGAACAATTGACCCACAAGCCCGCTGTTGTTATTACAAGCGCATTTGGGTTCTATGCGGCCAAAGCATTCAACTACGAAGTGCTTGATTATTTATTGAAACCTTTCTGTGAAGAAAGGTTTGCAGTTGCCATGAAAAAGGTACGTCTTGTATTGTCAGGTCCGACGGAAACAAGCCAATAACAAATAAGAGTAAGTTGGTTACACATCGTTGTTCGCTCGGTTGGGTTTATCCCATTTTGCTTACTAACTTTCTCATTTAGCAGCAGGAGTCAACGTACACAAAAGAAGCTGGATATACCAAGGCCGGCAAGTGGGCCCGTGGGCATCTCTCCGCGTAATAAATATGCCCTGTAGAAACAGGGCATGAATCAAACAGAGTGAAATTTTACACACCAAAATTTTTATACGCCACTAGCGAAAAAACAGGAGAAAGATTAGTTCATTTTCAAACTTGCCAGCCATTCCTGCGCAAATTTTCTTGCGGCATTGATGGTTTCCGGCCCTGCCCTGAAACAGCGTTTCCACAGGGCATCTTTCGCCTCCAGTTTTGGATCGGCAAATACTTTCTTTCCGTTCTTCTCTATCAGTGCCGCGTTGAAATTAATGTCCTGGGTAAGATGCAGAAATGCCTGCAGCCTGTTCCTGATCAACTGGCTGGCGGCAGGAGGGAAATTCTTTTCAAATTCTTTTAAATGCATTTGATAGTTCTCGCTATCAAACCCGCTCATGTCGCCGGCTTGCTCACGGTAAGTCTGGTGCTTTGGGTCTTTCGGGTCCTTCAGTGCTTTCAACTCTTCCTTCATGGTTTTGACGGAGAACTCGTGCAGTTTTTCATGTCGCCGCTCGTCTTTTTCAGGTCTTCTTCCGCCTGAATAATATTGGTTTCCAGTTCGGCAATGCGGTTTTTCAGGAGTGTATTCGCATCTTCGGGCCCTTGTGGTTTGGCAGCAGTGCGAGCCTGCTGGTACTGCAGATCAAATTCGGGTGTTTGTGTGTAACTGCGGATATACGATCCTAGTTCCCGCACTGCTTCTTCCCGTTTGCCAAGTGCCAGATTTTTAATGGTGGATGTGCGTGGAAAATACAAGTCAGCTTGTATGAAATTATCAAAGATAACTTCCTTTGCTTCCTGCTCAGAAAGGGCAAGCTTCTTTAAAATATCGTTTGTAAAAGCCATCAGCAGGGTGGCACTGATAGCAGACAGGCCTAAAATGAGTTTCCTTTTCATGTATGTAAATTGAATGGACTTGTGCTTTTTGGAATGACCATCCCAGGGTGGCTAATGACGTGAAGTTAAATTCGTTGACAAGTGGTTCAATCAAGCAGGGTATAGGATGCTATTCTTTTACGCTGACATGAAGAATAGGGGAATTGAAATGCGCAGGAGACCGGATTTTATTATGAGAAATTTTCCTTTCCAGGGCTTTCGTATAACCGTATGCCGCGTTATTCGTAAGCTGGCAGGTCGTTCAGGATTAAAAACAACGGGTACAGGTTGGTCAATTGAGCATCTTCCGCAACAGAAATCATTAGCTGTTTAAACAAGTACTTTATAAAAAGGCGCAGGCAATAGAAACCGCCTGCGGACTGCTTTATTATTTTGAAACGTTATTAGATGCTGACCTTATTTAATTTGAAGGATAAGAACGAACACCACGCCGGTGTGAAGGACGGCGCAACCTTTCAAAGGAGACGTATCAGGAAAGGAAGTCAGAAGAGTTAGTGCATACTAACCCCAGGGTCTCACACTTATGCTATGCTCAAAGCCACCAGCGAAGACCCTGGGCAGGGAAAACAACCGCCATTATATTTTCATAATTGACCCTCATCGCAAAATTTTTATGCTTCTGCAATTTTTTTGCAAATACTTGTCCTGAAAAAATTCATTTCATCCTTTCCTA
>DASVSM010000241.1:0-3315 GCA_036388115.1 Flavisolibacter sp. | reverse complement strand
AGTGGCCGTATCAATTACCTGGCGGATGCGGTAACTTATTGTTCCCGCCTGAACATTTACCAGGCTATCACTAAACTGGTAACTGCGTGGAGTAAAAGTTGTGCCTGTGCCCTGGCGTTCGCCAATCCTGGTAAAGTTTGTTTCCCCTGCGGCTTTGCGTTCAATTTCATAACGCATGGTGGTTACGTCTTTACTTGTCCAGCTAAGCGTATTCTTACAAGTTGAGGAGACAATGGAAGCTGTGGCAAATTCTTTTACCAGTATCAGCAGTGCTTTTTTTACATCCGGTATTCCATAGCCAACGCGGTTATCCGGTGACGAAGCTTTACTTCCCGATTGACGCAGCACATTGATGATACGCATATTGTTCACTTCGGGGAAACCTTGCCAGAGGCTGGCGGCCAGGCCGGCAATATTAGGGCAGGCGAAGGATGTTCCGTTGCTGGCACCGATGGTATTGAATTGTGTTTGTAAAACGGTGTTCACACCTTGTGAAGCAACATCCGGTTTTACCTGGTTGTCCGAAGATGGTCCATAGCTTGAAAATCCCGCCGGTATGCTGTCGGCTGTTACAGCACCAACTGCCATCACACTATCGCCATCGGCTGGCGAAGAGATAAAGTGAAAAGAACCATTGCCATCGTTACCGGCTGCATTGGCAACCAGTATTCCTTTCTTCGCTGCCATATCCGCCCCTCTTGCCGCAATGGTGGTGTTGCCATTCATTTCGGCATAAGTATGGTTAAAGATGCTGTTTGACATGCCATCGGAATAACCTAATGAAGAAGAGATCAGATCTCCACCAACACTGTCCACTCTTTCTGCTGCGCAAACCCAGTTGTGTTCTTCAATCGGGTATTCGCTTGCGCCGTCTTCACTTCTGAATAAATAAAAACTTGCTTTGGGTGCAGTGCCTACAAACTGGCCCGGAATATTTGCGGCAATAATGGAGAAGCATTGCATGCCGTGCGCATCATCTTCTACCACGCTTGTTTCTCTTGCTACGAAATCGTATGTCCCTAATACCTGGCCGGCTGCATTCACACTGTCAAATGCTTTTAAGGATGTATAGCTTCGAAAGCCTCCATCCAACATGCCAATGATCATGTTTTGTCCACGCAGGCCAATGTTATGCAGGAACTCGCCGTTGTGTATGTGCACCTGCCTGTACGACTGGCCATAGTCATAAAAGTCAGCCGTTGTCCGTTGCGTCCGTGGAGGAGCTGATGAAAGAGTTGCGCTTGAACCTGCTACTTCTTTTTTTCCGCTGCCAGCGCCTCCGCCTGTTCTTGCGGCAATAGGGGCAACAACCCGAACAAAAGGAAAGCTATTAATTTTTGCCAGTGCAGTGGCATCGGTTGTTTGAATGGAAACCTGGTTGAGCCAGCGGGAGGTGTTCAGAATTGTTACAGCGCCGGACAAACGCAGGCTGTCGATATATCGTGGTGTAACCGGTAAATCGGTACTGTCAACAGCGATGCTGTATCTGGTCCTTCGGTCGATAGCCCGTTGTGAAAGATATTGTGCAGGCGTGCTCAATGAAAACGGATTGGTGGCTTTGTCTTTGAGCTGAACAAGGTATCGGCTGAACTGTGCATGACTATTGAATCCGGCCGCAACGAAAGCAAAACACACCAAAAGTTTTTTCATATGCTAATTATGGTCAATGATAGACCGTTTTACACCAAACCCTTTAAAACCAGAACGGGGACTGGAAGTGGGCTGGTATTCTAACATCAATAATTCCTGGTACACAAGTCCTATGCCTTTTGCATATTTCTCCACTGCCCGGTTCTTATATCCAACGGCATCAACAGTTACGGGGATATTTGAAACATCGTTGATCTGCTCAACGGTTAAAACATTCTGATATTGTTTTCCGTTGATTGTTGCATTGCCCGTGCTCTCGTAAAAATATTCCCAGTCAACCATTCCATCGTCGTTGAAAAATTCATACAAAGGTCCATAAGGGTCAAGCGGAAGAAATTTATTACCGGTCCATGTTTTTCCTTCTGTAACGGGGCCTGCCAGTTTCAGGAAACGCAGGTTGTTTTCAATCACTTCAACGGCATTCTCCGTAGGGGTAATAAAATAGGTGCCGGAAGGTTGCCACGCAGTAGTTCCCAGCGTGTCTCTCGTAAACCGGAATACCCGGTAAGCAGGACGGCCAAGATTATCCGTTGTTAAGGCATCTACCTGGTGCTTTTCCTGGTATGACTTCACCACAATGTTTCCTCCAAAGTTGATAACAACCGTAGAGTCTAAACGGTAGCTGATGTATTTTCCGGTACTGGTAGGGAAATAAGTGGATGGGGCAACAGTTTCTAACACCTCTGTTTCTTTCTTACAACTGAAAAGCAGGACGCAGGCCAGCAAGAAATAAAAAAAATTTGCTCTCATAAGTTTATTAAAAGGATTGATGGATTGAACGCCACGATTGACATTTGGAGCTAAAACTAAGCAAATTGCCTGAAAAGAGGAAGCCGGCAAATAGGTGATCCTTTCATCCGACTATCGGCAATCCGTAAAACACCTAGAGCCGGGAGGTTCCACACATTAACGGATAGCCGGATTAGTTAAGCTCTTTGAATTATTCCGCCACCAATTACATCGTCACCTTCGTAAAAAACAGCACTTTGGCCGGGTGCAATGCCTTTCGCCTTTTCAAAGAACCGAACAGAAACATCATTTCCCTGCGGGGTAATAATGGAGTGGCTTCCTTTGTCCTTGTACCTGATTTTTGTGGTGGCTTCCATCACATCACTCAGACCATCGTATTTGATCCAGTTCACTTTGCACACTTTCATGTCTTCCTTTTCCAGGTCCACTTCATCACCCAGAACCACGGTGTTCGTGTCAGGATCAATGGCCGTGACATACGCTGGCTTGCCGAGGGTAATATCCAATCCTTTGCGTTGACCAATTGTATAGAAGGGGTAACCTTTGTGCTGGCCCAGTATCTTTCCTTCTTTGTCTACAAAATAGCCGCCTGCCACTGCCTCTTCCAGTCCGTCCACTTTGCGTTTTAAGAAACCACGGTAGTCGTTATCGGGAACAAAGCAGATCTCGTAACTCTCGCTTTTCTTTGCCAGTTCCGGGTAGCCAAAGTCATGGGCCATCTGGCGGATTTCCGTTTTCCGGTAAGTTCCCAAAGGAAGAATTGTTCGTGACAGCAGGTCCTGTTGCAGTCCCCACAGCACATAGCTCTGGTCTTTGGTTTCATCAATGCCTTTGCTAATGACATAGCGGCCATTGTGGTGCTGGCGCACCGACGCATAATGGCCTGTTGCGATAAACTCACAACCCAAAGCATCT
>DASVSM010000240.1:0-6036 GCA_036388115.1 Flavisolibacter sp. | reverse complement strand
CAGGCTTGTCCAGGAGTTACGAAAATTTCTTGGCCTCAGCGGATCGTTTTGCGAAACCAATTGGAACTCAATTTTGGAGATGTGATTTTGCAAAGAAGAGGTGAAGCTTTCCAGTTTTAATTCCGGAACATCCTTCATTACCCAACGATAATCCGTTACTCCAGATGAGAAACGATACGTTTCCGTAGCCGAAGTACCACCAGCATCGCGAACGACAAACTGTTCGGTTCGGTCTTTTTTATCTGCCACCAACGCCTGCAGGTAACCATGGCTCACAAAGGTGTAACTGAAAAACTGCGGCACTGAAAAACGGAACTCACTCCATAACCGCGGTGCACTTCCCTGGAATACCCAGGGATCGACGTTTGATATAAAATCGGAAGACACTTTGTACTGGAATTCAATGATGCTGCCCTCTTTTACATTGGGCATGGTAAATTTCTTGATGATGTGGTTCTTGTCTCTTTTTTCGGTGAAGATGTTGCTTTTCTCCAGCTTGGTTTCTATTATTTTCCCGCTCTCCAGGTTGTAAGTGACGGCTTTTGCTTCTTCTAATTTTTCTTCATCGGTACCGTTCGTGTAAAGCGAAATTTCGACATCAGCATAATCGTAGCCCGATTTGTTGAGAATGTGCACAACCTTATGGCGTGTGGTCATTACCGAAAACCAGCCTTTGGAATTGCCTTCAATGGCCGCCTCCCCTATGTCGCTTAATACAACGGCATTGGCCGAGCTGTCGATGGAATAAACTTTTGTTTGTAATGCCTGGGGGGTGATTTTACCGAATTTGACATAGGGACTTTCCTGGGCTGCAAGGGTCATAGAAATACTCCCAAGAAGGATTGTTAGCATTTTTCTCATTTCAGATTAGTTTGGTGCAGTAATATCCAATGTTTTTAAGAAAGAAAAAAATTCGTAGCCCGTTATTTTTAAGCAGGAGCATTGTACCCCATCGCCATTTTTCACAAATTAACGCCGCAGGAAGATGCAACTTTGCGGGCAAATTTGTTTTCTAGTAAACGTGTCTTCTCCTGCACAACATACGAGCATCATCAAAAACCTGTCGGCAGCCTTTGGTTTTGATTACTGCGGCATTGCCAAAGCACAGCCGCTTGACGACGATGCCCGCCGGCTGGAAGCCTGGCTGAACAAAGGACTGCACGGAAAAATGCAGTACATGGAGAATCACTTTGACCTCCGCATCGATCCATCGAAGTTGGTGCCCGGAGCAAAGTCAGTAATCACCCTCTTAAAAAACTATTATCCTGAAAAGCCGTTGGAGCAGGAGCTCAAAATATCCAAGTATGCGTATGGCACCGATTATCACACCGTCATCAAAACTTCCTTAAAGAACATGATGGCTGCTGCGCAGGAAAAGGTAGGCCAGTTTGCCGGAAGAGGGTTTGTTGATTCGGCACCCGTACTGGAACGCAGCTGGGCGCAGCGAAGCGGTTTGGGATGGATTGGCAAGAACGGCAACCTGCTCACCAAAGACAGCGGCTCCTTCTTTTTTATTGCCACGTTGATTACCGACCTGGAACTGGAATATGATGACCCGTTTGCTAAAGATTATTGCGGCAGTTGCCGCAGGTGCGTCGAGGCATGCCCAACGGAGGCCATCAGTGAAGGAAAAGTAGTAAACGGAAACAAATGCATCTCCTATTTCACCATTGAGTTGAAAGAAGAGATCATCCCCGAAGAAATGAAAGGCAAGTTTGACAACTGGATGTTTGGCTGCGATGTGTGCCAGGATGTTTGCCCCTGGAACCGCTTCAGCAAGCCACACAAAGAAGAAGGCTTTTCGCCACTTCCCGAACTCCTGGACCTTTCCACCAAAGAGTGGAAAGAACTAAGCGAAGAGATGTTCAAAAAAATATTCAAACATTCTCCGCTTAGTCGCAGTAAGCACAAAGGCATACAGCGGAATATCCGGTTTTTAAAACCGTAAGCCGGTCGTTACCGATAATCTTCGAAAACGATACGTCAGTTTTTCCACCTGTTCAACACAAGGCCCTCCAAACGGACACATCTTACTCTTCGATATCTCCATATATTCTTTGTACGAATAACCTGCTGCAAAAAACAGGGCCGCCTTTTTCAGCGCCGGAAGCTGGTAGCCTATACCGGCTCCGTAGTAAAGGCCACCTTTCTTTTCCTGTTCCTGGGGCAGCCAGGACCGCCAGATATCTATTTGCGGCTGTGACGACCAGGGAAAATTATAGCCGCCGCTGACGTAGGCAAAGGGCGTTTGCTGACGGTCGAACAGTCTTTTCTGCACATTCAGATAAAGAGGAATGCTCCGAACCTGGTAGTAATCCAGCCCGGTACCGATTGCCGTTGACCAGGTCTTTTGTTTGATTCCTGCAGTGAAGCCAAACTGAAACGCACTTCCCTGCTGCCCTTCCAGCAGACCAGCCTGCACACTGCTTTCAAATGTTATCCCTTTTTGCTGCGCCGAAGCGATCATCATGATTGTGCTGAATAGCACAATCAATAAATATTTTATTTGCATATAGTTATTTTTTGCTGACAGATATTTTGCTGATCAGCGATGGGTTGGCAGGATTGGAATAATCATATTGATACAATCCATCTTTCGCTACCACAATGGCCTTTTTGTTCATGGCGATCACATCATAGGTTTCAAACCCACCGACCGTTTTTACGAGTTGCAGGCTTAGCGGAGAAGACGCATCGTACAGCTTCAAACCATCTTTACCATCGCAGATCAGCAACGTGCTGCCATCTTTTGCTAAACCATGAGGATTGGTAAGGTTGTGTCTTGCCTTTAACACAGGCGCAGATAAGTTGCTCACGTCAATTACATTCAGTTCATTCGTAAAGCTGTTACATTGTGTACCGCCGCGCAGCGTAACATAGGCATATTGCCCGTCGGCAATCACCGGGTCGCAACTTCTCGCATGGCTAAACTGTCCCTGCGCTGTCGGATTAGAAGGATTATTCAGATCGTATATGAACATGCCTGTGCGGGAACCGATAAACAACTTGTTTTGAAATGGATAAATAGTTTCAATACCCCATCCGACGTTTTTGACAGCCGTTTGCGCAGGATTGCCCGGATCAGTAATGTTGATAGCATACAGGCTGGAAGAACCAACCGTGTACAGGTAATTATTCAGAATGGTGAAACTGGCCATGCTGCCTCCTGTGCCGGTTTGGGGTGCAGCAGCATAAATACTGGCGGCGCTGGCGAACATCATACCATTTGTACGGGTCCAGGTATTGTATCTCTCGCAGTCCACAACAGTGTCTTTTGTGGTATAACCCACTACTACATTAATAGAGTCGGGGTTGGTTATACCCTGGTTCCAATACACGTTTCTTTCTTTCATCACATTGTTCATAAATTTCACCGGTGACACATTGGTAGGATTGGAAATATTGAAAACAATAATATCGGAATAAGAATCGGCGTAGAGATAGGAACCTTTGACGGCCAGATCAACGTTACCTGGAATATTGATAAAGCTGATGTTCTTTGGTGCGGTGGGATTGCTGTTATCAATAATGTGAATGCCCTTACCCGCTTCATTTAAAAAGATATAGTTACCAAAGACATTCAGCTTGCCAGTATTTTCAAGGGCTGTTGGCGTCGTGCTCTTCATTTCGGCTCTTACCTGCGCCAGTGATTTGTAGATAGGCTGATAAAGTGTATAGCTCTTGCGGCAATCGTCTTTAAAGCAACCTTGCATGGTTAACAGTACCGTGGCGGTAACTGCCATTGACATAAAGCGAATCATCTTTTTCATGTAGATGGTTTTGATTGGTGTGAATACTGTGTGTTCAGGCAACTTGACAATACAGAAAAGGCCAGCGTTGCACAATCGCTAAAAATTTACGGCTGTTTTAATACCTGCAAAAAACAGGTGTGGTTTTCCGCCAATATTTTCTTTGCGCAGCTTAAGCAGATTATACTGAACAGAGGGGCCTACACGAAGCGATATCTTCTTTTTACTGAACAACGCTACCTGCACCGAAGACGACACCGGCAGCATGTTACGAACATAGTTGTCGTTGTTTGGATAATATACATTGGCGGTATTACTGAAGGTTAACGCATTGGTGGAAACCAGTCGCCCATAAGCTGCTCCCAGCGAAATATAAAGTGGCAGTTGTAACGACGGCTGATAGCTGATAGTTACCGGCAGCTCTACCACGTGAAAACGGTTGACGAAGTCGTTGCTTCCGGCATTCGGATAATATTGGCTGACATTTATATCGTAGTAAGAATATCGTATTGTCGTATTACTCTGCCTGCTATTTCCAACTTTTGTTTTGGTTGTATAAAAGGCATATTGCAGACCAAAAGCCAGTTCAATATGATTGCTTAGTTTTCTCGATAATGAAAAGCCAACCATAAAAGCGGCTCCTGGTGTTGTTTCGGACGGCCTGTACGAGATGAGTGCTCCGCCGCTACCGGTAGAAGGCGACTGGAAATTGCCATTGGAAGGCATCACCCAAGTAATGGCGTTATCTGCATAGCTACTCCGGCCCGCACCGGCAGTTATTTGCTTTTTCCACTTTCTGGATGCGGCAACTTTTCTTTTCAACGCAGAATCGGATGATAGTTTAGGTAATTCATCTTTCTTCTCTGGTTCCCTTGTAGCTGAATCTTTGGTTTCAGACGCCTCTCTTGTCACGATACTGCTATCGCTTGTTATCACCGCCGGCGGTTGTTCTTTATCGGTAGGCATTTGCATCGCTTTCTGCTCCGTTACTTCGTTGTTTGATGTGATAACCTCTGTTGGTTTTGACACCGGTTTTTCCTGCGGCTGCCTGTTGCTGTTTTGGGGAACACGAACTGATTCCTTGCTTTTAAAATTTGCATTTATCCTATTTGGCTGAGGTTGTATAACCTCAGGAAGATCCTTGTTAACTGTTTTATCTGTTTGCTGAATTTGGATTGTAGTAAGGTCTTCTTTGCCAACCGGTATTTCAGTTGTATTTAATGGGGAAGAAGATGTTTCCGGAAATGGCCGGGCCTTATCTTTTTTTGTTTCAACCGGAGTTGGAGGCTGACTGCTAATGGATGAATCATCACCTCCCGTGAAATGCCTGGTCAGTAATCCGCCGCCTACCAGCAACAGGCCAAGGAAAAACCAGATAAGGACTCTTCTTTTTTTCTTTTCAGGCCTGATCTCCAACTCAATCTTTTCCCACACGGGTGCCGAAGGACTCAGGTTTAGTTCCTCCATTTTTTTCTGCACCTCTTTTTCAAATCTATCGTGCATAAGCGGTGGTTTTAAAATCCATATTTTTTTGTTCGATCCATTGAATCAGCAAGGCTCTTGCTCTTGCATACTGGCTTCGGGACGTTCCTTCCTTAATGCCCAATATTTTTCCGATCTCTATATGATTATATCCTTCTACTGCATATAAATTAAAAATGGTTTGGTAACCCGAAGGCAATTGCCGTATCAGTTCGGCCAGTTCTTTTGCCTCCATTCTTATCTCCGGGTTGTAGGCCGAAACAGCATGCAGGTGCTCTTCACCAAAAACCAGCTCCGAATTGTAGCGGCTGTTCTTTTTTAAATAATTGATGGCTGTTGTTACCATAATGCGTCGTATCCAGGCTCCCAGTTCACCATCACCCTTGTATTGCTCCAAGCTGCGGAACACCTTCACAAACGCTTCCTGCAGCACATCCTCGGCATCAGCAATTGATTTTGTGTAACGATAACATACGGCCAGCATGGGCGAAGCATACCGATCGTACAACTGGCGTTGTGCGGCAGCAGTGCCCCGTAAACAGTCTTTTAGCAGCTGGCGATCATCCATGGATTGTAATTACTTCAGCGTTGACAATGGAAGAGAGAGAAACGTTGCAGCAATAGCTTTTTTTCTAGAAAGAGTAATTTTCAGGAGTGCCTGTGGTTTCTAAACGTTTCTTCAGATCGTTCAACCCTCTTTCCATCATAGCACCGTAGGTCTTTTCGTAAAACAACGAACTGAATTTCTCCCATGGGTACCAGGATAGCCTGAAATCCATGTACCACTGGAGTGTTAAGGAATCGG
>DASVSM010000239.1:0-3399 GCA_036388115.1 Flavisolibacter sp. | reverse complement strand
ATATTGATGAATTCAACGTCGGGCCGCTTTCCAAATGGTCTTGGGAACGACAGCGGCTTGCTCGGCAAATTTGTTGCTTTTCATAACTATAGTGCCCGCGTCTCTGCCCAGCACGATGGCCATTTGGATTCTCAAACGGATGGACGTTCGCCTACAAGTGCTTACCTGCCCCGTTTCAGAAATGTGTACCGGCAGGAAACCGATTTTCTGCGTGGATATGCTGCCGGCTTTTCTGCCCGCCGGCAAACGAAAAGAAACACGGACGGCTATGGCGTTGACTTAAAGAACAAATTATCCGTTTCGGAATTAGGCCCGTGGAATGTCGGCTCGCACATGATGGGCGAAACCATCCCGAAGGAAACAAACAATGTTAGCCTTGATAATGGTAAAAAAGATCAATGGGGAATGCCCCTGCTGAAAATAAACATAGACTATGATGAGAACGACGCAAAAATGAAAAAGGATTTCTTTGAGCAGATGACAGAGATGTACACCAAAGCAGGATTTACCGATATTAAAACAACAGACAGCAAGCAGGCGCCCGGACTTGACATTCATGAGATGGGTGGCGTTCGTATGGGACGTGATCCAAAAACATCCCTGCTCAATGAATGGAATCAACTGCATCATTGTAAAAATGTGTTTGTCACCGATGGCGCCTGCATGACATCAACCGCTACCCAGAATCCTTCATTAACGTACATGGCGCTTACGGCAAGGGCTGTCGATTATGCCGTTCAGCAATTAAAAGCAGGAAAGCTTTAGGCAGGGCAAGTACATTGGCATAATGAAATGAACAATGAACAACGAACAGGAAAGAACCGGTGGCTTGCTGCAAAAGTGGAAACAGAACCATTATCGAATGTCGGATGGTTTGTTCAGGCACGCATTTCAGTCAGTGAGGGAACTTTGTAAGGATGCAGCCTTACAACCAGTGGAATCGGGCGTTTCAATGCATGTTCTTTTACGTGGCGCAGAAAGATAGAAGCCTTTGTGCTACCTGCAACAAATGAGAAAAGCTGATAGGCTTGGTGATGTATTCTACATTCTTACCACCGAAAAACATTTTATCCATCGGGTTATTTGAAGTGCTGAAAATAACAATGGGGATAGTCATCCATCGCGGGTCAGCTTTAATACGTTTAAACGTTTGACGGCCGTCAAGCCTGGGCATATTAATATCTAAAACAATCAGGCAGGGAGGCTGCCCGCCATGCTCCATGTCTGAAAGAGTGGAGAGCCCTTCTTCTCCGTCGTTTGCCTTGCGCAGCTCTATAGCCGGGTCAATTGTGTGAATGGCTTCCTGCAACATCTGCACATCATCTGCATCGTCGTCAATATAAAGAATCGTATAATTTTTCCCTGACCTCATACCAAAATTTGTTTCAGCAGCCTGAAGTTAGAACCGGTTGGTGCTGAAACCGACAAAAGCAGTCCGAAGCCCTGACTTCATCTTCTAAACGCCTTTTCGGCTAGATGGTAGTTGATGAAAGGACAGCATCTTTGGCGCATTGGCGTGCCGGAATGAAGAAACAACTACCCGTTTTATTCCTGTCATTTTGCAAAAAATTAAACGCTGCCTGCTTGCAGGCTGACTGCTTGCAGTTTAAAATTTTAACCTTAAAACGGGGTCTCGAAAGATGGGTTGGATTTTACTGGGATCTCAATTTGATGTCGGCTCTTTTTCTTTCGCACAGGCTTTGTCCGTTTCAGGAAAAAATGTTTTAACGTTTATTAGCCTCAGCTTATGCTCTTTGGCGCTTCTTTTGTTAAAGGTGGCAAACGCAATTAAACATCAGCCCCGAGTGAACTCAAATCAGCATAAAACTTACTACTGAAAAACCTGATCCAATTACCATTCTTTTTAATGTAAAGAGTAAAACTGTTTGACAGCCCCTGTATTTACAGGGGCTTTTTTTTGCCTGTAAAGCCAGCTTATTCCCTCACTTTCTTTTTCGGGACGATTCTTGTATGTAATTGGTTATAAGCAGAATGAAGATCTCATTCTAATAACGAGGCGGCTCCTATGAACAAAGCGTATTTGATTTTAGCGCACAAGTATCCTTTACAATTATACCGGTTATACAAGGCCCTTGAAGATGAGCATTCCACATTTTTCATTCACATTGACAAAAAAGTGGAGATGACAAAATTCCAGGAGTTGGTTACCGACAAAAAGGTCAGATGGGTAAACAGGGCAGAAGCGAACTGGGGAGAGTTTGGCCTGGTGGAAGCTGTTCTGAATCTGCTTCAGGCGGTAAAAGATTGCGGTAAAAAGTTTGACCGTATCATTTTACTGAGCGGGCAGGATTACCCTATTAAGAGCAATCATACCATTAACGAATACCTGCGGCAATCGGCACAGCGTACTTTCATTGAATATCATCCGTTGCCGAGTCCAAAAAAGTGGAAGCCCCATGGAGGATTATACCGGGTAAATAAATATTTTTTCGGCTTTGGTTTTCATCAGCGGGTGGCAGCCAAGATGGTGAACCTTTTAGCCATGATCGTTCCTTTACTGGAACGAAATATTCCGAAAGGAATGAAGCCGTATGCGGGCTCGACCTGGTGGATCATTGATGATTATAGTATGCGGTACATCCTGGATTTTGTAGCGGATAATCCCGGTTATGTTGCTTTTCATAAGAATACTTTTGCTGCGGACGAAGTCTTTTTTCACATGATCCTTTTAAATGCAACCGACGAAAAAGTAAAGGCAAAAATTGTGAACGATGACAAACGGTTTATTAAATGGAAAGACATCCATGCCGCCCATCCGGAGCAGCTAACCGAAAAGGACATGGACGAAATCAGGTGTTCCGATGCGCTCTTTGCCCGAAAGTTCGATATAACCAATGACGAGGAAATGCTAGACCTTATTGAAAGGCAGCGTTCCATAGCACCCGGCGAAAGAAAACAGGCATCTTAAGATGATGATGGCTTTTAAATGCCTCTTATCATTTGAATTATGTCATAGAGTTCATTCCCTTTGAATGGCAGTTCTTCCTTGCGTATGATAATCGTGCAACATTGATTTTATAAGTAGAAGTTTTTCCCGACATGGTCAGGGTGAGCGGAACCGGTGAAACCCTTACTAATGCTGCATCACCATCGACATTGTCATAGTGATGCTTCGACATGCCCAGCATAACATTGCCCCAAGGGGTGACAACGTACTTACAAGCATTTTGGAGATAGGTGATACTATTTTTCAATTTTATTTTTATCTTCAGGCATGACCCTTAACCAATTTGAAGCTCTTTCGGTAGAAGAGCAACAAACGGCTTTGCTTGGAGCTGTTTTACTTGCCGATCGTGAGGTTGGCCGCTATACCGTCTATTTGTTTGGATTGGATAGTTTCTACGTTGAAGTTTATTGCCATAAGGACGACCCGTTTTT
>DASVSM010000238.1:0-4794 GCA_036388115.1 Flavisolibacter sp. | reverse complement strand
GAGGGTAGATGTGGAGTTATCTAAAATAATTCCATCAATGACAAAAAGAGGATCGTTGGATTGGTTGACATCAATTGAGTTGATACCTCGTACACGGATAGTAGCACCCTGGCCTGGTCCGCCACCGGTACTGGATATGGTGACACCAGCTACCTTTCCCTGCAATGCATTAAGAACGTTTGGCTGACGGTTACGGTTTATTTCCTCTGCTTTTATCTCCTGTGTTGCGTATCCCAATGCTTTCTTTTCTCTCGAAATTCCCAAGGCAGTAACAACCACTTCCGACATTTGTCCGCCAGGTTGGAGACTGAGATTATAATTGCTTTCTGTTCCAATTCGCAACTCCTGCGATTGCATGCCGGCATAGCTAAATACAAGAACGGAATTTGCACTTCTCGCCGATATACTAAAGGACCCTTGTGAGTTGGTAACAGTACCATTGGAGGTCCCCTTTTCCAATACGGAAACAGCCGGGAGAGGAATGCCTTTGTCGTCGGTGACCGTGCCGGTGATTTGCCGGTTTTGACCAAAAGCTAAAAATGGCGCAGCGAAAAGCATAACGGTCCACGCCAGAAGCAGTGATTTTCTCATGATGCAAATATTTAGTTTTTAAAAAGCGACTTCTAAAATGTATTCGTCTTCACAGAAACGGGCAGGGCTCCCTGAAATAAAACAAAATTTACAGATAAATGAGCAAATACGCTACTGAAAAAAAGTTACCTGATAGAGTTGAACGAATCCCTGAAAGCTGCTTCCGGGTGCAGATTTTTGGAAAACAGGCAGATTTTACTATACTAACCGAACAGGCAGTCGTGGTTATATATCCCGGGAAAGGTCAGGAGTTTTGCCACCATAATGAGATAAAAAAAACAGCCGTTTTCGAACGGCTGTTTTTTGCAAGATGAAAACAATTTTTATGGTTTGTCCCACCACACCCTTGCATTCAGATCATCGGTGCCTCCGTATGGGAACGACCCGGCTGCAGCATTATAATTGGCTGTATTGTTTGCTCTTTCCTGAGTCGGGTAAGCTTCCCTGCGTGGAATGCGATTACCATTTGCGCCGGGAGCCGCCACCAATGCAGGATAGCCTGTTCTTCTCCATTCGGCCCATGCTTCGTAGCCGTGCAAAAACAAGTGCACCCAGCGTTGCGTAGCTATCTGCTGAATAGCATTTGCCGGGTCGTAAACTACCTGCGGTTGTGCCAGGTAGGTGGCGGCCCCCGTTGTGCTGCCTGTCCATTGAAGGATGGAGTTTTGAACAGCTGATTCATAGGCAGTTTTAGCCGTTGCATCTCCGCCGGCTATCCATCCCAACTTAGCTGCTTCGGCCCTTGCAAACAATGCCTGTGCATAGGTTACAAGATAGACAGGCGCATTTTGCAAACGCAGCTTATCGCCTAAGAGGGAATAATTGGCAATAACAACAGTGGTAGAACCAGGCAGACCATATTCTAACCCTACATAATTGCCTGCTCCATTTTTATTGGCATAAACAGGTAAACGCGGATCATTCAGTGGCAACATATAATCTACCAACGGTTTGCTTACAGCATACCAAAGCCTGCCCATGCGGTTCATTTGCGTGTACCAGAAGTTTTCGTTCGGCTGCTCTACGAGATGCTGGTAGGTAAAATTATCCGTGTTGGCAGTCATGATGCCGTTGTTCAATGCTTTATTAAACTCCGCGGCACCTTTTACTGCATCAACTTTTGACAGCCGCAACGCCATTAACATGTGGATGGTGTTTCCAAACTTTTTCCATTTGGTCATATCACCACCGTACACAATATCATTCTTGATGTTACCGGTAACAATGGCGGCATTGGCTTCATCAAGCAGCGTAAAAAGACTGTTGTAAATGTCCTGCTGCTTGTCATACTTCGGTGTGAAATTCTCTTTTGCTTTCAGTGCTTCAGAATAAGGGATATCACCCCAGCGGTCTGTCATAAACCAGAAAAAATAGGCTTTTAAAATTTTGGCCACCGCTACCTGGTTCACAACCGGCCCTTCATTGGCATCGAGTGTGGAAGTAAGCACTGTTTCCAAATTCATCAGCGGACCAGTATACCAACTATAAAAGTTGAAATTGACAGTGGTATATCTTGAGTTATCGGTGAACGAGGTGTTTGACAAATGCTGCGGATAGTGAACGCCAAACGGAGACGAACTCATATCCGGCAAAAACAATTCAGCATTTGCAATTAACTGCGTACCCGATGCTTTGGTAGGCCTGTTGGGATCTACGTTCAGGTTCTCATCCATTTTTTTACAACTGCTCACAAACACAACTGCGGCAAGCAGGATATATATTGATTTCATTTTTTTCATGATAACAAGGTATTAGAGTCCAAGATTTAAGTTGATGCCGTACGAACGCACGGTTTGAAATTCGCCTTTTTCCAGCCAGCTGATGGAGCCGCTGCCGTAAGACAATTCAGAGGGCTCCAACCCTTTTGGTGCTTTTTGCCACAGCATGGCAGGATTGCGGGCTATCAACGACAGCCTGGCTGTTTTGAAAGGTGTTTTTGTCAGCAGTTCTTTACCGAAAGAATAACCCAGGCTGACTTCTCTTAATTTAATATACGAGGCATCATAAAGCCATTCTTCGTAAATGCGGGTACCAATGGTGTTTCTGAAATAAGAACGGGCATCCACATACGCAGTGACTTCCTGTCCGGATGGATTAACACCCGTTACTTTTACGCCACCACCTGTTGCCAGCGGGTCTCTTACATTGAATCCTTTGTCATTCAACACGGCAGTTTCTGCCGCCTGGCCCGATTTGACAGCCAGCATTTTACTCCAGCTAAAGAACTGTCCGCCCTTTTGAAAATCGATCATCGCATTCAGATCAAACTTCCAGATTTTGAAATTGTTCAGAAAGCCACCAGTGAATTCAGGGAGTACGCTGCCAAAGTTGTGATTGGCTTGAAAGAGGGGAAGGTTATTGGCATCCAGCATAATTTTTCCTGACTTTGGATCACGCTGATAAGCCTGTCCAACTAAACTGCCGAAAGGCTTATTCACTTCTGCATTTAAAAAGATGGATACGCTTGAATACGTATTCACATCCAACTGGTAAACATTCACACCCGGATAGAGTTCTTTCACCATGTTCCGGTTACGGGCAAAATTCAGCGTGGTATTCCAGCTAAAGAAGCCCGACTCAACCGGCCTTCCATTCAGGGATAATTCGATCCCCCTGTTTTCAATTAAGCCCGCATTTACCACTGCCAATGAAACACCGCTGGCCCCGGAAACACTCAGGTCAATGATCTGGTTTTCATTTTTCTGTTGGTAGTATGTAAACTCAACGCCAACACGGTTATTCAAAAACCGAAGGTCAATACCTGTTTCAAATGATTTGGCAAACGAAGGTTTAATGTCAGGATTATTCAATTTGTCAGGAACGCTCAGCGTGTTGATGGTTGCGGCAGTTCCGGTGTAAACTGTACCTAAACTAAAACTGTTTCCTGTTTGGTAAGGATCAAGGTCAAAGCCTGCGATAGCATAGCTGGCCCTAACCTTGGCAAATGACAATGGTTTCCACTTCAGCAATTCACTCACCACAATGCTTCCGGAAACAGAAGGGTAGGTATAGGAATTATTTTTTTCCGGTAAAGAAGAGGAGACATCATTGCGGATAGAAGCATCAATGAAATAAGTGTCCTTGTATCCAAATGACGCCATTGCGTAAACGCTTCTTATTTCTTTATTCAGGATAGAAGAAGAAATACTTGGACGACCAATTGAGCCGGCGAGGCTGTAAAATGCAGGACTTGAAAGTCCACCAACCGTGGCTCCATTGATTGATGTAAAGTTGCGGGTATACCTGTTGGCACCCACATTCAAGTTCATTGACAGGTCGTTGAACTGCCTGGTGTACTGTCCCAAAAACTCATAGTTGTATTCACGGTTCTGGTACTTCGCTACGGAATAACCTTCATCAAGCCTTCCGCCCAGTGCCTCTTTGTGCGATACGTTTTGCGTATACATATCGGCACGAAGGAAGGCGCTCAGCTTAAGTCCCGGAATAACCTGGTAGCTTAGGTTTACATCGCCAAACATCCGGTCCCTATTATCATCATTACTGTTGGCATAGGCATCGAAGTAAGGATTGTTCCAGTCGCTGGGACGGTTATTGGTAATGATACCGGTAGTGGTGTTTGGGTTCACGTTCCAGTTCATGATCGTTCCATCAGCGTAACGGTAATTCCTCAGCCTTTTCATGTCAATGTTACGCTGGAACCACTGCACCTGGCCGGTGGCCGTACCCTGGTAACCTTGTGATGGGCGGATAGCTTTGTTGTTTGCAAAGGTCACATTTGCACCAACCGTCAGAAACCGGGTAATGTCCAGCGATGTATTCAACCCAAGGTTATTCCTCGTTAACGACGTATTCGGCATGACACCTTTTACATGTGAATTGTTATAGCTTACTCTATACGTCATGTTCTCGCTACCACCAGTCACGGAGATATTGTTATTGATATTATGACCGGTTTCGAAATAGTCTTTGATATTATTTGGCTGCGGAACAAACGGTGTCAATTGTCCAAACTGCGGATCCTGCGGGTAGAAGCTATAATACATGCGAACCGGTGTGCCATCCATTTTAGGACCCCAGCTTTCATCGTTTCCGTTCACATATTTCTGTCCGTTTGCCAGCGTTAAAAAAGTCTGGTTATTTCCCACGCCATAGATATTCTGCAAGGGCATAAAGTTGCCGGCTTTCTCAACAGAATAGGCGCCGCTATATTGCACTTCTACCTTTTTCGCTCCCTTGCGTCCT
>DASVSM010000237.1:0-3000 GCA_036388115.1 Flavisolibacter sp. | reverse complement strand
CGGGCACTGGAGAGGCCGATGCCAGTGCCTGAATATTCTGATCTGCCATGAAGACGCTGAAACATCAGGAATATCTTTTCTGCATTTTCCTGCGCAAACCCAATTCCATTGTCCACTACTTCAATTAGATAATAACAGGGCACCTCCCTTAGTTCTGCCGGCAGGTGCAATACTGCCACATCAGTGCCTTTAACAACAGAAGATCTAATGGTAATCTCCGGCCTGACATCGGGTTTACTGTACTTGAGTGCATTGCTTACCAGGTTTTGAAACAACTGCTGCAGTTGCCGCCTGTAACCTTTTACCGTTGGAAGTTCTTCTACAAAAACGGCTGCTTTTTTTTCCTCGATGGGTATTTCCAGGTCGGCAAGAACCAATTGAATTTTTTTATTCAGATCAACATCTTCCATCTCCACGGGAGTTAGGCTGATATGCGAATACGAAAGCAGGTCATCAACCAGCAGCGTCATGCGTTCGGTAGCGTTCTGCATGCGGTCGAACATATTGTGTTCTACTTCGTCCATCCTTTCTCCCAGGCTGCTTTTCAAACGATCGGAGAAGACGCGGATCTTCCGGATCGGTTCTTTCAAATCATGGGAGGCGGCATGGGCAAACTCTTCGAGCTTGGTATTGGACTGCCGCAGGTCTTCAATTAATTTTTCCAGTTGAAACTGGGTTTTTTTAATGGTAGTGTAGTCTGTAAAGGTTACCAGCACTTCATCGTGTATTTTAGTGCTGAGCAGGTCCAGGTACAGATCATGTTCATCAACATTGTAATGTACATCCTGCCGCAGCGTTTCACCGGTGAGATAGGTTCTCTTATACATATCAAACACACCGTTGCGGAGGTAGCCGGGAAAGAAAGTGCTTCCCAGTTGGCCTTTCAATACCTCCGGCGTCTGGCCCACATAGGCGGCAAAGGCAGGGTTGGTAATCACAAAACGGAAGTCAATGATTTCTCCTGATTCATCCCGAACCGGCGAAAATATAAACATGCCGGCAGTAGAAGCGTTGAATACTGCTTGTATCTGTTCCGCTGCTTTTTCAAGTTGCAACTGTGCTTCCTTAACAGGGGTGATATCTGTAAAAACATGGATAAGATGATCCGCATCCATTTTAGACACTGTAAGCTCCAGCCATCTTCGGTTGGATTCCATCTGGTATTGGGTGAGAAAGGGCTGCCCGGTTTCCAAAGTTTTGATACACATCTGGTAATAGGGCGAACCGATGATGCCGGGCTCCAACTCTGTGGCCCGTTTGGTCAAATAAACGTCTTTGGGCAACCCAATATGATTTACCGCGGCATCGTTAGCCAGGATGGTTACCGCATCCACCACTTTGCCATTTTCATCGCGAAGCATTTTACTGACAGAGATGCCGTTGGAAGAGTTTTCAAGGATGTTATCCAGCAGGCTTTTCTGTGCTCTAAGTTCTCCTGTCTGCTTCTCCAGTTGCTTAATGATGCGGGTTTCTTCTGTTATATCCTGGATGACAGACAAAACGCCGTTGCGCAGTTTTGTGCGCAACACCCGCGCATATTTATTGAGTATAGGATTATAAATGGTTGTTTCCGATTTCTCTTCGGTTTGATATACATGGACCATTTCTTTCAGTATCACGTCACGCAAATGGCTGGTTAATGTGGGGGTAATAGAAATAGCCAAACCTTGAAACTGCTCCCGGGTGAGGTTCATGTATTTCAACCCCTCGTCGTTACTGTATACAAAGGCAAAATCGATGATGGTACGGCCATCATCACTCCAAACAGGCTGGAACCAGGTGATGGCCTGCGGCTGTACGTCATATAATTCAGCAAAAAGCCGGCTATCGTAGAGGGTTTCGTTCATATAATTAAGGGAGTACAAATTACGGGGTTTTGCAAATGCCTAAACAGAAAACAACCGGTTGTAAACGAAAGACGGTATAATAGATATTACTGCCGGTAATAAAAAAACCCCGGTATTTCTACCGGGGGTCCGTGGTGTGGGCCGGGGTTGAACCGGCGACACATGGATTTTCAGTCCATTGCTCTACCAACTGAGCTACCGCACCAACCTTCCGCAAAAGCGGGCAGCAAAAATAGGGAACTAGGAGATAAAAAGATAAAAAGAGAAAAAGAAATTTTGGGACTAAGAGTTAAAAGGGAAAAGGAGACAAAGGGGCGGGTTATTGCCACTCTATTTTTGTCTTGCATCTCAACCAGGAAATTAATAAAAGTATTAAAAGAGAAAAGGAGAGATGAGCCAAACTCTTTCTCTCCTTTTCTCTTTTAATATTCTCTTAGCCCTTAGTTACCATAAACACTCAGGAACTTTATGCGCATGATCTTCAATTGCTCCCAGTTATAGTTACCATCTGCTAATTCCTGCTGCGCTACGTCAAGGGATGATGTTTCACAACCTTTAAAATATTCCAGTATCTCTTCCTGCTCGTATTCATCCAGCATATCGGAGATAGCATAATCAAGGTTCAGTTTTGTACCCGAAGCGGCGATGGTTTCCATTTCTTCCAGCAAAGCATCCAGGCGCAGGTCTTTGTTCCTGGCAATCATTTCAAGCGGGATCTTTTTATCTACCTGCTGAATAATGTGAACCTTATTGCTGCTCTTGTTCACCACGCTTTTCATCACAAAATCATCCGGCTTTTCTATGTTGTTTTCTTCCACATATTGGGCAATCACTTCAAGAAATGGCTTACCATAACGAATAGCTTTGCCCTTGCTGACACCCTGGCATTTTTCCAGTTCTGCGGTGGTGATTGGGTACATTGTTGCCATTTCCTGCAACGAGTTCTCCAGGAAGATAACAAACGGAGGCAGGTTCTTTTTCTTTGCTTCCTTCTGGCGAAGCTCTTTCAGCATAGTGAACAACTTTTCATCCAGGGCTACGCCGGTTGCAGGTTCTTCGCCGCCTTCATCATCATCCTCGTTCGCATCTTCATAGAGGTTATTTAAGATAACCTGGAAGGATTTCGGTTTCTTGTAAAACTCTTCTCCTTTCT
>DASVSM010000236.1:0-7267 GCA_036388115.1 Flavisolibacter sp. | reverse complement strand
ATTCAGGAATTAGTTTGTTCTTTATTTGGATCAGAGGGAAGGCCTCTCCCTTTTATTCCCTCTCCCAAGGAGAGAGAAGCATCGGCACAGGTACTGGCTTATGCTGTGCTTTCTTTTCCGTTTCAATCGTTTCTTCTATTTAGAACGCGTCTCTTCTTTCAGTTTAAACCTTCATGCTACTTCCTATCATCTTGTTTCATGCCTTGTCATCCCGGAATTAGATTCATTTCCAATTTCCTTCTCCCATTGGAGAAGGTAGCGAAGCCGGATGAGGACAGGGACCTTTGAATTGTAGTTTGAAGTTTTGTTGTAAGAGTAGTGATCGATTGCTTTCTTTTCCTAAAGCACAATGCACAGATGCTTCCTGCGTCAGCAGGACAAGGGAGAAACCTGCCATAGCAACCACACCGAAAGACCAATCACACCTGACCTAATCGTTCCTACCTTAGAAAGTTACTCCAAACTCCAAACTCACGACATATACAACCTCGAATACAACCGTTCATGTTGCATGCAGCGGATATCAAACCCTGTACAACACAAGCCAATGAAAGCCCGGTCAGGAACAAGTGATCTCTCCACTAAACCTTCCATCAATGGCTTCAAGGAAAACAGCATCTCCTGCCCATCCTGTTGTCCCAACGGAACCAGCTTGACGCTGTTCGTTATCATGCCTGCAGCCATGTTATAATAAAAACCTGTCAGCGCTTCTTGTTTTGAAATATTCAGCGCACAGGAAAGCAATCCAAACACAACCGGGTAATTGGCAACCGCCTCTCCTTTTGCATGCGCTAACCTGAATTGCGTCACGACCGTATCCGCTTCCATCATTGAAAACAACTTCAACAGCCGCAGGCCTAACTTTTGGCGTGCCTGCCGTATTTCTTTTGGCAGTTTCACCGCGGTACACTCTTCGTCTAACGCTACTAACTGTTTAATGTCACCGCTCTGCGTTGCATCAAAAGCCAGCGAAACAAAAGCTGCATCCGTATAAAATATGTTCTGTGATAATTGCTGAACAATAAACTCTTTTGCAGTGTGCTTATCTTTTACAATCCCATATTGAACATAGGTTTCCAGTCCTGCCGAATGCGAAAAGCCACCAATTGGCAGCGCAGGATCAGAAAGCTGTAGCAAAGAGAGAAGATTAGTCATTTGCCGGCGATGTCAATTTTAAAATCCTGGAAAACAAACTTTCGTTGCCCGTATGTGCATGCGGCAATACGGATGTCCGCAATTGATGCAGCAATTTTTTCTTTTGAATTTCCGGGTTTAATCCGGATACCTGCAACAACCGGTGCGTTGGTGCATCGTAAGGAATCAACAAGGTATCATCTTCGTAAAACAAGGGCAGGTGTTTGTTACCTATCTCGTAACACGCAAGTGCCATCGCGTACATCGTTTCCGGCCTGATGGAAATAGCTTCGCAGGCTAACACGTCAACAACAATTAACATGCTTTCATCCGCATACAGCACATCATCCTGCTGAAGGCATTGTGCCTCCGCCAGAAATTTCAAAACAATCTCCCTGCCTCCTCCTGTTTTTTTATGCAGAATACGTTTGTTACACTCATGCCATTCCAGTGGCAAACGGTCAATTGTACGACCATCGTCAGCAAAGGCTGTAAGGTTTCCAATCTTTTCTTTTATGAGCATAACAGCTTATTTAAAACAAAAAATAACGTTGCGCCAGCGGTACCACGGCTACCGGCTCACAGGTAATGGGCACACCATCAACTTTTACTTCGTAGTTCTCGGGGTTCACTTCAATTTGTGGCGTCGCATCGTTGTGGATCAAATCTTTTTTCGAAACAGTCCGGCAGCCCTTCACCGGCAACACAATTTTCTGCAACCCATACTTATCCATCACTCCTTTTTCAATTGAGAATTGTGAAACAAAGGTGATGCATGTGGTATGCAATGCCTTACCGTAGGCACCAAACATGTGACGGTAAATGACTGGTTGCGGTGTGGGAATGGAAGCGTTCGGATCGCCCATCTTACTGGCGATGATCATTCCTCCCTTGATGATCATTTCCGGCTTGGCGCCAAACATCACAGGCTTCCAGAGAACAATATCCGCCCACTTGCCCGCTTCCAGCGATCCCACAACATCTGCAATGCCATGCGTGATGGCAGGGTTGATGGTGTACTTTGCCACATAACGTTTCACCCTGAAATTATCGTTGTCGTTCTCTTTATCCCCTTCCAGCGCACCTCTTTGCTTCTTCATTTTATCGGCCGTCTGCCAGGTACGTGTGATCACTTCCGCCACACGGCCCATCGCCTGCGAATCGGAGCTCATCATACTGAACACGCCCATGTCGTGCAAGATGTCTTCAGCGGCAATCGTTTCCGGACGTATGCGGGAATCGGCAAAGGCCACATCTTCCGGAACCGATTTATCAAGATGATGACAGACCATCAGCATGTCAAGATGTTCGTCAATGGTATTCACGGTAAAGGGCCTTGTCGGGTTGGTGGAAGATGGCAACACATTTTGAAACATCGCTGCCCTGATAATATCCGGCGCATGACCACCACCGGCGCCTTCTGTATGAAAGGTGTGAATCACCCTTCCGTTAATGGCAGCCATTGTATCTTCTAAAAAACCGCTTTCATTCAAGGTATCGGTATGAATGGCAACCTGGATATCATAAGCATCTGCCACCTTTAATGAAGCATCGATCACTGCCGGCGTTGAACCCCAGTCTTCATGAATTTTTAGTCCACAGGCACCAGCTTCTATTTGCTCTGCCAGCGGCTCCGTTGTTGCACAATTTCCCTTTCCAAAAAAACCAAGGTTCATTGGGAATGCATCAGCCGCTTCCAGCATTTTTTGAATATTCCAGGCACCCGGCGTAACAGTTGTGGCAGCAGTGCCATCCGCCGGACCGGTACCACCACCCATCATTGTGGTAATGCCACTGAACAAGGCATGATCGATGAGTTGCGGGCAGATGAAATGAATGTGCGTATCGATGCCGCCTGCCGTAGCAATGAGCCCGGCACCGCCATGCACTTCGGTGGATGCGCCAATGACCATGCCCGGTGTAATGCCATCCATGGTATCAGGATTACCTGCCTTACCGATACCAACAATTTTTCCATCCCTGATGCCGATGTCGGCTTTTACAATTCCCCAATGGTCAATGATTATTACACTGGTGATTACAAAATCAAGTACACCTTCAGCCCGTGTTGCCGTAGCCGATTGCGCCATGCCATCCCTGATTGTTTTGCCGCCGCCAAATTTTGCTTCATCGCCATAAAAGGTAAAGTCTTTTTCTATCTCAATAAAGAGTTCTGTATCGCCCAATCGTACTTTATCGCCGGTAGTTGGACCGTACATATTTGCATACTTAATGCGATTGATGTGCAGACTCATTTGTTAGTGGATTTAAAATTCAATTGTGCCGCTTTCTTAATGGCTTCGGACCTTAGGCCTTCATCAGTCGTGCTACCGTTGGTAAGATTGCTAAAGCCAACCAGTTGCCGTTTGCCGCCGAAACGCACCAATTCAACTTCTTTTTCTTCGCCTGGCTCAAAACGAACAGCAGTACCGGCAGCAATATTCAATCGCATACCAAATGCTTTTGGGCGATCAAAGGCCAATTGCTTGTTGATCTCAAAAAAATGAAAATGCGAACCGATCTGCACGGGCCTGTCCCCCGTATTTACCACAACAACGTTTGCTGTTTCTCTTCCCACATTGCAAGCGATGTCCTCTGTGCGTAAAATATATTCTCCCGGAATCATGCTATGTGTTATAAATAATAAGTGGATGAATTTCTGTGTATCAGCGAATGGGATTATGCACGGTTACCAGTTTAGTGCCGTCGGGGAAGGTGGCTTCAATCTGTATTTCGTGAATCATTTCCGGAATGCCTTCCATCACATCGTTGCGCAACAAAATGGTGGCACCAAAGGACATTAATTCGGCTACAGTTTTGCCGTCTCTTGCCGCTTCCTGCAGGCTGCTGCTGATGAGTGCAATGGCTTCGGGATAATTTAGTTTGAGGCCCCTGTCCTTTCGTTTCTGGGCTAGTTCTCCGGCCAGGAAGAGTAATAATTTTTCCGATTCGCGAGGTGTAAGATGCATACGCTTGTCTATTGTTTTTCAAATAAATTCAATCGCAAGCAACAAGCGGAAATTACAACTAATTTAATTACGAACCGGATGTTCAAAGCAGGGTCGCGTCTCGGTTCAATTTTCCGTTGAATGTTTAAGGTTTAACATTGTTCCGGCTACCGTCATGCTGTCCGAACGGTAGAAACATCAAACATCAAACATTAAACCTTTGCCATTTGGTGAGATTTGATGCAGCTCAATTATTTGCTCTCCGAACCAAATTGAACTGCCGCAAATGACAAGTCGACGATTACAAGGGGATGTACTTTTTTACAGAAGCTAGTTTTGCCGCATGACCACATCCCTATTAAAATTTAAATCACTTGCTGATCTCGGCAGCTTTACGAAAGCAGTTCCGCTCAACGGATATATTATTAACACGACAGCCCTGACTATTCTGGCCGAGTTTAACACTTTGACAAAGACGATCGCAATGGAAGAATTCCGGGCGATGGAATCGGCTGTATCCGCTGTTGCACAGGATGAAATGATATCTGCGTAAGCAGCTATTTCGTTGATAAAAAGATCCCTGCTTCACATGGCCAGAAGGAAAAGATTTTCTGTCAAGACCTTGGACTTACACAATAGCGATGATCTGCCGTACAGACAAGAACAACCATCTTGCTTCATTCGTTCTTTGGCTAACGCTGATGAAATTAATCTCTGGTTCATTTCATCTGAATAGTCTTCGTTGCCCTGATGTCCTTTGACGAACTTCCCGCCATAATCGTAAACGCACCCGGCTCCAGTACCCACTGTCCTTTTATATCGTTGTAATATTGAAATGCATCTTTGCCTAAGGCAATCGTCACCTTTTTACTTTCACCAGGTTTCAGAAATACCTTTTCAAAACCCTTCAATTCTTTCTCCGGTCTTTGCAAGGTGCTGACATCATCTTTTATATAAAGCTGCACCACTTCGGCGCCAGCCACTTTACCGGTATTGGTAATGGTAAGTGTAACCATTGCCGATTGCTTACCCGGAACAACCACCATGTTTGTATACGAAAACGTTGTGTACGACAAACCATACCCAAACGGATAAAGCGGTTCAATTTTTTTTGTATCGTTCCAGCGGTAACCAACCAGCAGGTCTTCTTTGTAAACGGCAGTAAGGCTATCGCCGGGAAAGGTATGCAGGGCATGTGCAGGCGACTCTTCTAACCTTACGGGAAATGTAAAGGGCAACTTGCCGGAAGGATTGATCTTCCCGGTCAATACATCAGCCAGTGCGTTGCCGCCTTCCGAACCATTATACCAGGAAAAAACGATGGTGTGGTTGGCCTTTTTTATCGCAGCCAAATCATACGGTGCGCCACCTACCACTACAACAATCGTATTAGCATTGGCAGCGGTTACGGCATCAACAAGGGCCTGCTCGCCAAAGGGCAGGGTGAGGTCTTTACGGTCCCAGCTTTCGCTTTCATAATCGCGGTTGCCACCCACAAATAAAATCGCTGCCTCGCTGGCCTTCGCTGTTGCAACGGCTTCCGCTATCAATGCCGCATCGGGTTTGTTTACGTCAACCGAATCGCGGTTTCTGCGGTTGGTCCGCCGTGCCTGGTAACCTTGCGCAAACTGAATGTCCACCGTTTTACCCAGCTTGTTTTTTAACCCTTGCAGCGCTGTTATTTCGTACCTCGCTTTTACGCCGGCGCCAAAGCCGCCGGAATGAAAGGTATGCGTGGCGTTGTCGCCAATAACAGCAATGCGTTTGATGCCTGCTGTTTTCAGTGGCAACAGGCCCTTCTCGTTTTTCAACAACACAATGGCTTCCGCTGCAATATCGTAAACCGTTTGGCTGTGTTCCGGTGTGTTGATAGAGCCCACAGGACGGGCTGCGTTCAACGATGTTTTATAAAGCACCCAAAGTATGCGGCGCACTTTGTCGTCAATCACCGCCTGGCTTACTTTGCCGGCTTTTACAGAGTCGAGCAGCGGCCTGGCAAAATAATAACTCTCGTACGGTGGCCGCGAACCCATCTCCACATCAAGGCCCCTGTTTGCCGAGGCTACCGTGCTGTGCGTTCCGCCCCAGTCGGAAATCACCAGTCCTTTAAATCTCCATTCGCCTTTTAAAATGGTTTGCAGCAGGTACGTATTTTCGGCGCACCATTCACCACGTACTTTGTTATATGCCGACATAACGCTCCACGCATCTCCCTCTTCTATGGAGGCTTTAAATGCAGGCAAATAAATTTCACGCAACGCTCTTTCGCTAAGCTCCACGTTCACCCGGCTACGGTTGGTTTCCTGGTTGTTAACAGCGTAGTGCTTTACGCAGGCAGCCACACCCTGGCTTTGAATTCCTTTCACTGCGGCAACGGCAAGTTGTGCGTTCAAAAAAGGGTCTTCTGATAAATATTCATAGGTACGGCCATTGAGTGGTGTACGGGTAATGTTAAAGGCCGGCGCCAGTATCATGTCCTTGCCGCGGGCACGGGATTCCTCGCCAAGGGCAACACCGTAACGATGGAGCAAAGAGGGGTTCCAGGTAGCGGCCAGCGCCGAACCGTTAGGAAAAAATGTAGCGGAATCCGTAGTAAGATTTGCTGATGCCCAACCGCCCGCCGGACTCAGGTCTTCCCGTACGCCAAGCGGGCCATCGTCGGTGGAAAGCCCGGGAATGCGGAGCCTTGGCACACCGGCTGTTGTAAAAATTCCGTTGGCATGCAGCATGCTTATTTTTTCTTCCAGCGTCATTTGGGCCATCTGTGCATCAATTTTTTTGTAGATGATTGCATCCGATGGCGCTGCTTGTGCTGCTGCTTTTTCATTTCCAGTTACTGCCGAAATCAGCAGCAATACCAGGGTCATTCTGATCATTCTTTTCTTCATTCTATTCTTTATTTCTGGATGATAATTTTTTCGGTACGAACCGTTTTGCCTTTTGCATCGGTGATGCGTACAATATATAATCCGTTGGCAATGTCGCTTGTTACGATGCGTGTTGCGTTGGCGGTCAGCAATGCTCTTTTAATGATCCTTCCATTAAGATCGGTGACTGCAATAGCGCTGCCTGCGGTGGCTGTGTGACTGAAAACAACGAAGTAAGAACTGGCCGGGTTCGGATAGATATCAATGGTTTTGTCTTTTACTTCTTCTACCACCTGGGCTTCCACTAACAAGTCGCTC
>DASVSM010000235.1:0-6236 GCA_036388115.1 Flavisolibacter sp. | reverse complement strand
ATGTGGGCAGGAGGCTTTCATGGCATCAGCTATGGGAGGTCATGCTTAGCTGAGCTGAAGGCTCGCCATCTGTTCCTCTTTCAAGGAGCACGAAGAGCACAAAGGAATCAAACGACACAAAGCCTTGGCGACTTTGCTTCTCTGCGGTAAATCCACCAGCAATAAAAGATTAACTGAAAAAGAAAGGACAGTTGCCTGCCGGCCTTGTGCTTAGGAAGTCTCTTCCCGGGAGGGGTTAGCGAGGCCATTCGGGGTGGTGGCCCTTTTATAAATCGGCACTGTACTACAAGGCTCCCCATACATAATGCTCTTTACATGCGGGAGTAAAATTTTTGTGATTTCTGCGTAAGCAAATGCACCAACAGGAATATCGCCGCAGCCCTTCACTACAATGCGCTGGTCTTTAAAATCATCCACCTTAAGGGTGTTAATATTTTGCAGGAAAAGATGCTTCTGCATTTCTTCTTCGGTGCCTACATAAATGCTTTTTGCAACGGGTTGCAGGTAAGAAGTAACGAGCATATAAGCCCAAAGCGGAATGATGGCATCGGCGCTGCACAGGATAGCCACATTTTTATTTTGGTAAATTGTCCAATCCGTCCCTTTCAATGCCTCCCGGAAATCTTTTTCCTTCAGGATCAGGCCCATGAACAAATGATCTTTCAGATCAAAAACCAGGGCTTCTTCTTTAGGCAGATAGTCTTCGAGGTTCAATGTAATTAACCCGCTGGCCGCTACCTTGTTAACAATTGCTTCGCTCATGATGCAAAATTAACCGCGGATCATCTGCATTGAAAAGGATTAACAGGATTCATTTATAACGAATTGCCGAGTCCATATTATAAAAAAGGCCGTTTCTTTCGAAACGGCCTTTTTCTATTTCAGTAAGTGAAGGTTAATAAAACTTGGCTCTGTTGTCTTTGATCTCTGCCTTCTTTTTCAGTGTTTCCAGCACAGCTTCGGGCGAACCGTTCATCTGGCGGCTTTGCATTTCCATCATCTGGCGTTGCTGCTCAATGTTGGCATTTTCAACAGCACCGGTAAAGGTATTGTCAACCCGAAGGGCATAAACCCCCATCTGGCCGGCAATTCCCTGGTTTACCACTTTGCCTTTGTTAGCAGGGTTAAAAACGGCACCCAGTACTTTGGTTTCATAACCCAAAGCACTACCACCGCTGAAGCGGATGCTGTCAGCCGTTTGCACCTGCTGGTTGAACTTGGCCGCAATGGCATTCAGGTCGTTAACAGTACCCATTTGCTGTTTGATCTTATCCGCTTTTTTCTTGTTGATCAGTATAGGTTCTACCGATGGGCGAACAGCAGCAGCACTAGGTAAGCCTGGTTCTGCAGCATCAGTTACTACTGCTACAATAATGTTGTTGGAACCAATCTGGTGAGGGCCCAGCACATCGCCTTTTTCTTTGCCAAAAACATCTTTTACCAGGTCGCGGGCCGAACCAGTGATACCGGTAATAGAATAATCCATGGCCTTCAGGTTTGCAGCGGTAAGTTTATTATATCCCTTTGCTTTCAGGTTCTTCTCAAAGTATTCGTTGAAGCTTTTTTCGTCCCTGGCATTTCCGGCAAGCATGCTGGCTTCGTTGTTTGCCTGAGTTACGGTTTCGCTGCTGGCTTCGATAGGCAATACAAAGAAGGCCACTTTGAAAACAGGTGAGCTGCCTCTTTGACTCAATACTTCCATGTAATGATAGCCGAACTGTGTTTTTACAACGCCTTTATAACCCACCGGGTTATTCAACGCGAAATCTTTAAACTCCTGTACAAATTGGGCAGCACGGGTGATACTGTCATACACACCGTTGTTCATCACTTTTCCCGGATCTTCGGAAACCTTCAGCAGGCTGTCGAAAGGCGTGCCGGCAGCAATGGCCCGCTGAACGCTGTCAGCAAGTCGTTTGGCTGCTACAGTATCACGGGTTGGTGCACCTGTACTTGGATTCACAGTACCAATTAATATATGACGCACCTTGGCGGTATCCGGCTGTGTTTTGCGGTCCAGGATTTTTGACATCAGGTAAATGCCTGTTTCAACAAATGGACCTGAAACCACGCCGTTGGGTGCTTTAAAAATAGTGTCGGCACTTTGCATGGTAAGATCTTTCTGCCCTATCCACGTATCATTGTATTGCGCCAGGCTGCGGTTGTTGATGAGAAACTCTTTGACATCGGTTGCTGCCTGAAAAGAATCTCTCAGTGACAACATCTGGTTACGAACAGCTAAACTGTCGGCAGAAGACGGGTTTACACTGAACTGCACATAAGAAATAGAGCGGCTTTCTTCTTTCAGCTCGTACTCTTTTCTATGCGCCTTTACGTAATCGTTGATCTCCTCGTCGGTTACTTTCACGGTGCTGTCGGCAATGCTGGTATACGGAACAGCCACGTAGGCTGCTTTTGCCATCTGGCTGTTATCTACATTGCGCTTTTCGAGAAACCATTTTGGTATATAAATGGAGTTGGTCAGCAAAGCCTGGTATTTGTTCATCAGTGTTTGCCTCTCGATATATTTCAGCAGTTCGTTCAGCTCATCTATTTGCTGTGGGTTTCCGCTTTTCTTAATGGAATTAAATTGCTGACGAACAGCATTGGGGTCCCATGGCTGTTCGTTTTGCTGGCCATAAAAGTATTGACGAAACTCCTGTGGAGGATTTTGGCCAAACAGCATCATATCCAGTTCTTTCGGCGAAACTGACAATCCAAGTTCTTCGTATTGTTCACCCATTACTACGTCTATCACTTCCTGTTGCCACAGGCTGTTTATTACCTGTTGTGTGATATCCTGTCCCTGGTTACCCTGGCGTTGGGTAATTTCCTGTACCCTGCGGTTGAATGGCTCGAATTCGATTTTCTTGCCGTTGATTTTACCAAGGGTGGTATCGTTACTGCCCAAAAGGCTTCCGCGGCCGGCAAAGGCATCCATTAGAATGAATCCTAATAATGCAACGCCTATCGCAATCACCGCTATGCGGGCATACTTGTCTCTGATTTTCTGGATAACTGACATAAACTGGTGGTGTTCTGTTTTTAAGGATGGCGAAAATAGGGCATTCCCGTTTATACACAAAATGTGGAAAACCGGCTTTGGACGTGGTTTTCGGTGAAAGAAGGGGTTTAATAGTTAATAGGTTAATAAAGTTAATGGGTTACTGTGCTCGCCAGCCTTTTTACTTTGTTAACCTGTTTGCTCATGAACTTATAAACCTTTCTTCGGATGCACCAACTTCATTTCTTTAATGAGATGGGTAGCACCGGCATACTTGTCTACTATAAATAATACGTAGCGGATGTCCACCATGATGTTGCGACAAATAGAAGGGTCGTAATTCAGATCGCTCATGGTGCCTTCCCACACCCGGTCGAAGTTGAGGCCAATGAGGTTTCCATAGGCGTCGAGCACCGGGCTGCCAGAGTTACCGCCGGTAGTATGATTAGTGGCAATAAAACAAACAGGCATTTTACCACCGTTGCCGTACTGGCCATAGTCTTGCGCTTTATAGAGGTCACGTAAGCGTTGCGGCACATCAAACTCGTAATCGCCTGGTTTGTATTTTTCCATCACACCGTCCAGGTAGGTATAGTTGTCGTACTTCACGCCATCGCGGGGTTGGTACCCGGCTACTTTTCCATAGGCTACACGCAAGGTGCTGTTGGCATCCGGATAAAATTTCTTCCCGGCAAACACCTCCATTTGTGCCTGCATGAACTGGCGTTGCAGGGTATTGATCCTGTTTTGAACCGCACCAATGGCCGAACCGGTTTGCTGGTTATAACTTCCATTGATGCTTGCCTGCAGCTTGTTCACATCATCCTCCCTAAACTTTTGCAACAAACCTTTCGGGTCTTTTTCCAGGGCTTCCATTATTTTCTTTCCGTTATCCAGGTCGGTGTTATTGTAAAGCTTGTCGGCTATTTTGCTGTAATTATTGTCGCCCTTGTCGGCCAGCTTTTTAAGCTCATTGGGTTGCATCATGTTTACGCCACTGGTGTAATACATTTCCATCAATGTAGCAAAGAGTTGCTTATCCACTTCTGCATTGTATTCACCGTATATTTCGTTTAGCCGCTCTTTTACCAGTGGCAGTGTTTCATTGAACCCGTTTTCTCCGTTTCTGTCCAGCGCATTTTGCAAACGGTTTAGTTGACTGGCAATACTAAAAAGTTCGATGCGGGCAAAGACCTCATTGTAATAATCCCTGGCAAGACTTTGCGGACCGTATTGGGCATAAGCAGTTGTCAGGTCACTCAACAGGCTACCGTATTGCTCTTTCCATTTCGGAGCCGCATTTACTCTTTTCTGGAACTCAGCTTCGTAAGCTCTTTTTTTATCAAGTGCTTTTGTGCGATTGATGCCCAACACTTCACCCTGCCATTTTTTATAGGCGTTTTGCACGCCGGCGTATTTAGAAGCATATTGAATTTTTACGCCTTCATCTTTGCGCATGGCCTGGTCCATCACTGATAGTGCCCTGTCGCGAATAGCAATTTTTGCCGGGTTGCTGATGGAAACGATCTGCTCTACGGCAACAGAAGGCAGGTATTCCGCCGTGCGGCCAGGGAACCCGAATACCATTGTAAAATCATTCTTTTCCATTCCATCGAGGGAAATAGACAGCGATTTTTTTGGTTTATAAGGAACATTGTTTGGCGAGAAGGGAGCTGGCTTTCCATCAGGCCCTGCATAAATGCGGAACATGGAGAAATCGCCGGTATGGCGTGGCCACATCCAGTTGTCGGTGTCTTTTCCAAAATTACCAATGCTGGATGGGGGCGCACCTACCAGCCGAACATCTCTGTACGTTTCGGTGATAAACGCATAATATTGAGCCCCTTCGAAAAAAGCTTTCACCATCACTTCCTGGTGTGTTTCTTTTTTAACCGCAGCTCTTAGCGCAGCTATGTTTTTATCAATCTGCGACTGGCGGGCCTTTTCCTCCATGCCGTTAGTAACACCGGCCAGCGCATCTTTCGTTACATCATCAATGCGAATAATAAAGGTGGCAAAGAGGCCAGCGTTGGGTAATTCCTCACCGGTGCTTTTTGCCCAAAAGCCATCTTTTATATAATTATGATCGAGTGTTGAGTTATTCTGGATCGCGTCGAAGCCGCAATGATGGTTGGTGAGAATAAGGCCTTTCTCCGAAATTACTTCGGCGGTGCAAAAACCGCCAAAGCTGACAATGGCATCTTTCAGGCTTCCTTTATTGATACTATATATATCGGCCGCGCTGATTTTCATACCCATGCCTTTCATTTGCTTTTCGTTCAGCTGGCCAAGCAACTGCGGCAGCCACATGCCTTCGTCGGCATGGGATAGTAAGGTTAAGACTAGGAAAGAGATGGTGAGAACAACAGATTTAATCCAGTTCATTTTTCGGGTTTTAATTGGAAGGCTAAAAGTAAAAATTAAAAAAGTGGCGGAAATAGTTACGCCTTGTTTGCGTTCTGAACTTCTACTTTTCCACGGATTTTTTCGGAACCGAAAGTACCTGCCGGGAAGTTAAAATACTGTGTGTATAACCCAGTATTTCTGTTAATAAAGAGGAGCGGACTGTGATAGCGACCGTGGAGTTTTAGCACACAACTAATTTTTTGGAAGAGGCGAGCCCGGAGCCTGTTCATAGTTCTCACTTTATCCCTACTGAATTCACATGACGAAAAAAGATGGTCATCAAAAAACTTTTACCATTTAGCTAATTCACAGTTCTGTTGATAACACAGCAGAAGGCCTATCTGCTGCTACCTTTGTTGTGCATTAAAATGTATAGCCTGTGGATAAGTGCACCATATTTGCAGAAGATAGAATAGTGAACGGGCTTATCCCCAAATTCACACCCCTAATAGTAATAGGTTTCTTTAAATAAAATAGAAGTATTATTAGTTATTATATGCAGGAAGAATTGTTGATAGCGAAAAATGAAGTACAGGAAAAAGGGTTTCTGGACGTGGACATTGATCCCACGCTGGACCTGTTTGCGGAGATCGAAAGACTGAAGAAAGAAAAGAACGCCATCATCCTGGCACACCTGTACCAGGAACCGGATATACAGGACATAGCGGATTATATCGGCGATAGTTTAGGACTTGCACAGCAGGCGGCAAAGACAGAAGCAGACATGATCGTTTTTGCCGGCGTGCACTTTATGGCTGAGACGGCCAAGATTCTGAATCCGACAAAGAAAGTAGTGATACCAGACCTGAAGGCCGGCTGCTCGTTA
>DASVSM010000234.1:0-2869 GCA_036388115.1 Flavisolibacter sp. | reverse complement strand
GGAGCCAGCCTTTTGGAAATTCTATTTAACATCGTTGCGTCGTAAGCCTACGATCAAGTACAGGTATAGTACTGCGGTTATATTACAGGTTTCCAGTTTTGCGGCAGCAGCTCATTTATTTTGTTTATGGGATGTGAAGCGATTCGTTTCAATACATCTGTTAGCCACACCATAGGATTAACTCAATGCAACTTGCAGGTTCCCAATAAAGAATAGAGCATAGCGGTGCGTTTAGCTGCTTCATGGCTGCCTGCAAATAAATAATTCTTTCTGCCAATGGCTACAGGCCGTATGCTGTTTTCTACCGGGTTGTTATCGATATTAAGCTTGCCATCAGTAGTATATACCATAAGCTCCTTCCATCTGCCTAACTATACCCTAATGCTTTTGCAACAGCACTTTTTGGAGGCACTTTCACATACTCCTGCTTCATCCACTGTTCAAAGCTTAGTAAAACAGGTACAGCGTGTGCCTGCCGCAACTCCCTGACTTCCGATGAAGGAAGCGATTCGTTTTTTGCTTTGCGCTCAATATCATAGAGTAACCCAAATTGCGCTAAAGCATATTCTGCTCTTGCAGGGTCATTTTCAAGTGCATCAAAAAACATACGGCGGGCGTGAGCCATACAATTCATTACAATAATGTCCTGGTATTGCTTAAAAGTCTCATACGCTGAATATCCATCGGTTTGTAAGTAACCTTTGAAGTTTTTTAGCATTTCTTCCGGCCATTCACTTCCCCGGCCTTCCCGGTAATCAAAAAGCACCAATCGCTCTACGCTGTTTTGATATACCCAAAAGTAGCCCCGGTGTGTTGTGCCTTTTTTGCCTTTATCCAATACTTTTATAGGGCTTTCATCAACATGCAGATAGTCGCTTTGCAGTACCAAATTCTTTAAACCTTCGTATAAAGGGGCTATCAAAGCGCAGGTCGCGCTTACCCAATCGGTAATGGTGCTGTAGGGTATCTGAATGCCTTCTCTTTTAAAACGTTCGGCCTGACGGTAAAGCGGAAGGTGGTCTACATACTTTTCAATAACTATGTTTGCCAGTAATGCAGGTCCTGCTATAGCTTTTGGCAGAGGCCTTTCTATCATGGGCGCTGTTACGATACCGCCATTGTCAGGTTTTGCATATTTAGGTCTTACAATCCTGTTTACATATAACTTGCCTGGTTCATATTCTAACTCTTCGGTTATTTCATCACCTATCTTTTTACAAGCTGTTACATCTTCTGCAGGTTCAACAATTGTCTCACGCCGTTCAAGGTGCTCGGGAAGCTTCATGCGACCAGGGTGTTCTTTCCTGTTTGGGGTAATAGTAGTTGATCTACGGATGATTTCAACTTTTTCAGTAGTTACCACACGTTCTGCTACGGCTTGGGTTTGTATATCTAAGGAGAGCTGGGCAGCATTTTCTACAGGCACAAAGCGCTCATGCTTACTGCCGAAAATCATCTTTTTAAGCTTATCCAACTCAATGTTAACAGCAGCAAGTTCACCCTTAAGCTGAGCGATTTGCTCGTCCTTTTGCTCACATAAAAGTTTATAATCGAGTGCTGTCTGCATTACAGCACAAATATCGTTGAATGCTGTAACAGTAAGGCTTCTATAGCCAGCTATCCACAGTTTTACAGGGGATGTTGATATCTTTTTCGCTGACGGTTCTGATGCACGGAAACACCCAGGAAAATTTTTTTAAGATGGCTGACAGTAACCTTGACAGAGCGTTCATTTTCCTTCACCTGCGGCAACTCAAAAGTACCTTGTTCAAGGCGTTTATAGTAAAGGGCAAAGCCATCGCCCTCCCAATGCAGCAGCTTCATCTGCGTACGACGGCGGTTTAGGAAAATGTAAACATCATTGCTTAAAGGGTTAAATTGCATTTGAGAACTTACAATACCGCTAAGGCTATCAAAACCTTTTCGCATATCAGTATTGTCCGAATAAACATAATAGCAAGTCGTTTCTGATAATGTAAGCATAGAGCAAAGCTCACAAACCAAAACTACCTGTACAAGATGTACTTGGTCGTAGGCTTACGACGCAACGATGTTAAATAGAGCTTCAAAAGCGCGGCTCCCAAAAAATCATTGCACATTTTTATGTGACCCAAAGTATAACTTACTTACGACAGTGGAAAGTCGTCAGGCAAGACTTCAGCATCAAAACCAAGTTCTTTCAGCAGGTTAATTAGCAAAAAAGGCTGAACCGATCCTGAAAACGATTTTACACGTAAGATTTTATCACAATCCTCCAGGTCAAAGTTTGCTTTATAATCTATAAAGCTTTGGTGTATTTGCTCAACCAGCATACTAGCATGACCTGCATCAATGACATTTGTTTTAAAGACTTCTACCATGCGAAAAAATATTTGATCCGGTTTTGCTGCCCCATATTCCTGCAGCAGAGACTCTATATTCAAGTATTGTTTTAATGGTCGCTCTTACCCCTGGGTTACTCCACTCTGATCCATCCACATGATCTCCCAAAGATGTCCATCTAAATCCTGGTAGCCGTGGCCATACATAAAGCCGTGGTCCTGTGGATCCTTATATATTTTTCCACCGGCTTCTATAGCTTTTTTTACCAGATCATCAACCTGCTCCCTGCTTTCTGATGACAGGCAGATAATAGACTCAGTACTTTTAGTAGCATCAGCAATCTCATTTGGAACAAAGGTTTTGAAAAATGGTTCTGACAACAGCATTACGAAAATATCATCACTGATGATCATACAGGTAGCCTTTTCGTTGGTAAACTGCGGATTGAATGAGTAGCCAAGTTTGGTAAAGAACTCTATAGATTTGTCGAGGTCTTTAACTGGAAGATTTACAAAGATTTTTGTTGCCATTGTTAAATGTTTTTATG
>DASVSM010000233.1:0-5491 GCA_036388115.1 Flavisolibacter sp. | reverse complement strand
AGGCTTGTTTCAGTTCTTAAACCCTCAGGTACCACACCCGCTGATTTTGTGAAAGGACGGCGAAGGTAGGGCGCAAAATTGAAAATGGAAAATGGCAGGCAGACATTTTTTGGCGAAAGCTGTTAAAATAAAGCTGGCCTCTCTAAACGGCCCCTTTATTCGCCAAGGGGGAAGTGCTCATGCACAGAAGGCCAGCTTAAAGGGAGTGGCTTTTCTTTTCCGGTTACCCTTTTATTGCTAGTTGGTTTCACGCAAAGGCGCAAAGGAGAGGCGGCGCAACGAAAATTCTCTGTATCTCCCTGTCTCTGTAGTTCAAAGAAAGCTCAATGGTGTTCTGAACGATGAACGGAGCGTCGCCACTATCGCTCAATAGCAGCACTGGCCTCTGGCTCATAAAAAAGCCCCGGAAAATGTTGCTGCTCCTTTTCATTGCGAACTGCATGGAGAAGACAGTAAAGCAGGTTTGCAGAAAACGGTTACATAAATAGGGTGATCTTTTTTGCTGATAGCTACCTTTGGGCCCTATGAGCACATTCCGCAATTTTAAAATGGTTGATTACGTGGTGTATGGCCGCGGTTCGTTTAATCAGTTGGATGATATTTTAAAGCCGCAACGCAAGGACGACCTGCCCATGGTTTTTCTGGTGGATCATTTTTTTGAAGGCAAGGAACTCGCTAACCGTGTGCCCCTTCGTGGCAGCGACAAGATCATTTTTGTGGATGTGACCTACGAACCAAAGACCACGTACGTAGATGCATTGGCTGATGGGCTGAAAGATGAATTCGGAATGGTCAGCGGCATTATCGGCATTGGTGGCGGTTCTGCAATGGACCTGGCAAAAGCCGTTTCCCTCATGATGAACAACCCCGGCTCATCTTCTGATTACCAGGGATGGGATTTAGTAAAGCATCCGGGTGTTTACAAAGCAGGAATTCCCACACTGAGCGGCACAGGTGCAGAGGTCAGTCGTACAACGGTACTGACCGGTCCTACACGTAAGTTGGGAATGAACTCCGACTTTACTCCGTTCAACCAAATTGTACTGGATCCGGAGCTCACTGCTAATGCACCGGCCAACCAGCGTTTTTATACCGGCATGGATTGCTACATTCATTGCATTGAAAGTTTAACCGGCACGTATTTAAATGAGTTCAGCAAAAGCTATGGCGAAAAAGCACTGGAGCTGTGCCAGTATATTTTCCTGGAAAAAGAGCAGTGGGATGCAGAGTGTGATGATAAGCTGATGATGGCATCCTACGCAGGCGGAATGAGCATTGCCTATTCACAGGTTGGCGTAGCGCATGCGGTGAGCTACGGCTTAAGCTATTTGCTTGGAATAAAACACGGCATTGGCAATTGCATTGTTATGCAACACCTGGAAGAATACTATCCCGAAGGGGTGGCCGAGTTTAAACAAATGGTGGATAAAAATGGTATTGATATTCCGCAAGGCATTTGCAAGGATTTAAACGAAGACCAGTTTGACACCATGATCAATGTGTCGATGGGCATGAAACCGCTGTGGGAAAATGCGCTGGGAAAAGACTGGGAGAAGATCATGACACGAGAAAAATTAAGAGACCTGTTTGGGAAATTGTAGGAAGCTTTTTATAATATAAACGAGAACGTCCCGTAAAAACGGGACGTTGTTTTGTAGGACAAGTCTAAACTGCTTTATGAGAAAAATTATTGAACAATGATTTGATTGATGCAGAATGATTGGCTGGCAACGTCAGTGATCTTTACGTAGTACGTGCCCTTTTGTAAAGAAGCAACCGACTTGTAATCCGTTTCGGCCATGCGCAACTCTTTACTTACTAATAACTGGCCGCCGGCGTTGGAAACCTGTACAAGATAGGCTCCTGCTTTGCCAGCAACAAACTTGATTCCCACATTACCCCTCGAAGGATTAGGATAAAGGCTCACGGTGGAAAAAATAGGGTTGTTGTATTCTACCAGCCTGATCTCGGAGTAACGATAATAGCCATCCAGCCAGCGCTGTTTCAAACGGAAGTAATAGCGTCCGTATTCGTTTGGCTTAGTGGCATGTGCAAAACGGTAAGTTCCATTTCCCCCATCCGTGTTCTTATCCACGATGGCAACGTTTGAAAAACTGCGTCCATCACGGCTTACTTCCACTTCATAATAATACCTGTCGGGCCCTGCTTCAGCTTGCCAGCGGAGATCGGCCACATTGCCATTCTTTACTACGGAAAAGTTTTTCATACCAACGGGCAACGACGTTATTGGACAGGTACAATACTCCAGCCGAAAGTTTACCAGCGCCGATGTGGATACAGAACTGCTGTTATCGGCACTAAAGGACGCAGAGGTAAACAAGCTCATGTCGTAATTATAGGTAAGGCTATCAGTACCATAAAACTCCGAGATAGTGACAGAGTCGGTTAGCGTACGGCCCATGGTCTTTTTTAATATGGTATCATTCGAAATTGAATGAAAGTCAGGGCCACTGCCGGGTGTACCGTCGTAGGCAGCTAAATTGTAAGGTCCGTACAGGCCATTAAGGGTATTATTTAATGCTGGCGTTAATCCGGGTCCGCTCATATTATCGGTTCGGTTATAATGGAATCTGGCCTGGTTTGTACTGGAGACAGAAAGATTTTGCATGCCTACATAATTCACTACGCCTACCATGGTTACTACCAGTCTTACGCAGGAAAGCATAGCTGTTTGCGGGTTGAACTTTGGAAACTTGATTTGCGTGGTGCTTACACCAATCCCAAACGAAACCGTGGTGTCAAATGCTGCCGTGCCCGAAGGGCTGCCTCCGGCACATTGTGCGGCGCTTTTTTGTGCATACAACAGCAGCACGAATAAAGAAATATGTAAGAAAGAAAAGTAGAGTTTTTTCATAGGAGGAAGTTTAAATTAAGGTATCGGTTTCACACCTTAAAAGTACAGGGCATAATTAGCGGCTACAAGTGTATAATTGCTGAAATATAGCCGGCAGATTACAGCAAAAAGGAATTGGGAACTTACGACAAGCTACTGGTTTTTTACGGCGATAAAGTACGATAACCGGAATTTGCAGCTACTATGTGACAAAAATAGAAAGGCCGGAAAATATTTTACGGCCTTTCTCAATGAAAAAATGTTTACGAAACAATTAGAACTTAACGGTCAATCCAACTTGTGCAATTGAACCACCTACATAACCTACTTCAGCATAAGCACCGAAAGTTGGAGCAAAGTAGTATTTAGCACCTAACTGAGCTGAGTAACCGAAAGCGCTTGGTACAGCAAATCCAAAATCTTCAGACTCTTTGCTTTTGTACTCATACTTAAAGTTGTAATAACCAACACCAATACCTACGTAAGGGTCAAACTTAGAAGACTGACCGAAGTGGTAGTTACCTCTTACAATTGCACCAAAGTTGGTCAATGTTTGCGTGTAGTTGAAATCGGCATCATCCTGGTCCGTGTACTCGCTGCCTACTTTGGAATAACCCACCTGTACACCTACACTGATTTTGTCTGTGGCACCGTACTCATATTGCAAAGCAAAAGGACCGGTAGAAGTAGTTTTGTAAGAACCATCAGTTGAAAACATACTGCCCATTGTGAACAGGCTTTTCCAAATGTTTCCTAATCCATAACCCACGGATACGGTTGATTTTCCCTGAGAGAAAGCACGGTCTTCCTGAGCACTGGCACCAAATGAAGCAAGTACCACAAAGCTTAACAAAAGGACATTGATTTTTTTCATAAACGTTAGTTTTTAAAATGTGCTCGCAAAGATATAAGCAGCCTCTAGAGTTCAAAGTTTTTCATCGAAAAAATTAATTTATTCCACAAACGGTAAAAATCAATTCCTTACATTATTTACAATAGGAAGGTTTTCAATTGGCCCTATTGCTTATATATTCTGCCATGTCAATTCATCAGCTTTCGTGCAATCACCTCCAAATAATTTCTGCGATACATTGTTCTATCTTCCCTTAAATTTTAGTTCGGTGAAGGCAAAGAAATACATTAAGTACCTGGTACCAACGTCGTTGTTTGGCACGCTGCGCACCAAAGAAATTGTCAATGTCAATCCCACTGTCGAAACGCGCCGGCAGGATGTATTGGAAAGTTTTATCACCATTTATGATTACGATGAAAAGGGGCTGTTAGAAGATAAACTGACAAAGGTGGAAGATGCCTTTCCTTTTATGAACAACAACCGTATCAGCTGGATTAACATTGATGGTATTATTAAAACGGATGTTGAAAAACTGGCCACACATTTTGGTATTCATCCGCTGATTACGGAAGATATTTTAAGCATGAACCAGCGTCCGAAAATGGACGATGTGGAAGGCATCTTTTATTGCCTGCTCAATATGCTTTATTACAACCGAAAGCATGACAGCGTGGAAACGGAACAGGTCTCTATTGTACTAGGGAAAAACTTTGTTATTACGTTTCAGGAAGACCCTGCCCGTGATGTTTTTAACCCGATCAGGGAAAAGCTGCGCATGCACAACAGCAAATTACGCCAGCGCAGCGCCGACTACCTGTGCTACTCTATGTTAGACCTGATCGTTGATAATTATTTTGTGGTGATGGAAAGCCTTGGCGACCGGATAGAAGCGGTAGAAGAAGAAGTGATCCGGAACAGCAATACCATTTCATTGGCCAAGGTGACACAACTGCGAAAAGAGCTGATTATCCTGAAAAGGAATATAGCACCTGTGAGAGACCTTATTGCCAACATTATGCGCAGCGAAAGTGAGCTATTGGACGAACGCACCACTAAATATTTTAAAGATGTGTACGACCACATCGTGCAGGCTTACGACCTCTGCGAGAACTACCGTGATATCATGATCTCGATGCAGGACCTCTACATCAACAACGTGAACCTGCGCATGAACGAGGTGATGAAAGTAATGGCCATTGTAACCTGCCTGATGGCGCCGGCTACGGTTATTGGCGGCATCTTCGGAATGAACTTCGACATTATACCAACAGCCCACGACACATGGGGCTTTCATACGGCTGTGGGCCTCATGCTGTTTATACCGATAGCAATGCTGGTAATTTTTAAGCGAAGAGGATGGTTCTGACGGAACGAAGAATGCAGCGCACAGGAGTCAGCATGCTGACTTGAATTGTTTATTCTTTTATGTCTTATGCCATCACTGCTTGGCATCAACTCCTACCTTTGCCGTCATCTGAATCTCAAATCTTAAACTTTATTGTTTATGCCTGGTTACGAATTGTGGAGCGACGTTGAGCGCAAAGAATTGATGGACGTAGTGGAAAGTGGTGTGCTGATGCGCTATGGCTTTGATGCGCAGCGCAAGGGTCATTGGAAAGCAAAAGAACTGGAAGCCGTCATCTGCAGCCGCTTTGGCGTAAAGCATGCGCAACTGGTTTCAAGCGGAACAGCTGCCTTAACCACGGCGATGGCTGCTTTGGGCATAGGTGCCGGTGATGAAGTGATCATGCCTTCATTCACTTTTGTTGCTTCGTTTGAAGCGG
>DASVSM010000232.1:0-2593 GCA_036388115.1 Flavisolibacter sp. | reverse complement strand
CAGCCAATCGGCTGCCTTTGATGAAAAATTTTTATACAAGCGGAATGAGATCCAGGCAAAGTCGATTGACTCTATCCTGAAGAAAGGAGCAAATTTATTTGTGGGTGTGGGAGCAGCGCATTTGCCTGGTGAAAGGGGCGTGATTGAAATGCTCCGCGTGATGGGATATACCCTTCGGCCAATAAAAATGAAAACCAGGGACCCTCAGCATAAAGAAGCGATAGAAAAGATCAGGGTGCCTGTTCAGTTCTCTAAACAGGCTTCGGAAGATGGATTTTTCACCGTTAACATACCTGGAAAATTGTACGGTTTTGGACCTGCGTTCGGCGGCGTCAACATGAAGCAATACGCCGATATGACCAATGGCAGTTATTATATGGTGACCCGCATTTTAACCAATGCAGCCATCCTGGGCCACAGCGAAGCACAGGTGGAAAGAAAGATCGACAGTGTTTTGTATGAGAACATTCCGGGTAAAATTTTAAGCAGAAAGACGATTGTCAGAAATGGCTATCGTGGTTTTGATATCAGTAACCGCACCCGTCGTGGCGACCACCAGCGTTACAATATTTTTATTACGCCGTTTGAGATCATCATTTTCAAAATGAGTGGCAATGCAAACTATGTTGCTTTAGGAACAGAAGCAGAACAATTCTTCAGTTCCATTCAGTTGAAAGAACTTAAACAGGATGCCGGCGCAAATGGCTGGAGAAAATTCAGGCCTTCTTACGGTGGATTTGAAGTAGAAGTTCCTCACGAGCCTTTTCTTTTTCAGGGGGCGAACTGGCAGTATGCTGCTTATGATGCCGGCAGTAAAACCGCATTTGAGATTATTCGAACCGATGTTCACAACCACGATTTCCTGGAAGAAGATTCGTTTGACCTGAACCTGATGGAAGAAAGTTTTGCGTCTTCCGATTTCATCCAGCGGCAGACCGGCCGGCGCTATCTTTCCGCAAACGGTTATCCTGTTTTGGATGTGGCCTACAAGTTCAAAGACAGCTCCGTTGCGCAGGTGCGTTTTCTCATCAACGGTCCCCGTTATTATACGTTGGTAGCAAAGGCGCAGCAGGAAAACAAGGGCATGCAGCAATTTATCAACTCCTTCCAGGTTAAGCCTTTTGTATATGGTGAAGCAAAAACGGAAAAGGACACCGCGTTATTTTATTCCGTAAAAACACCGGTACCGCTGTTCAAGACAAAAAAGCTCGAAATGTTTCCGGCTGGATTGTATTCGGGCGGCAATCAGAACAACGACGATGATTCATTGATCGACAACGGTACTTACCTTGACCGGGTAATTGAAAACGACAGCACGGGCGAAAGGGTGTTCGTTTCTTTTTATAAACCATCCAGCTATCATTTTGTGGATGATACAAAAACTCTTAATAGCCCCGAGAAAGATGAGGACGAGGATTGGATTTTATACAAGAAAAAAGTAGATACACTGGCCAATAAGGCGATTGTTTCCCACTACCAGCACAGGAGCAAAGCTAGTAGTCGTATGCTTGTGACGAAGGCGTATGAAAAAGACGGGATCGATTATGTACTAAGAGCACAGGCAGATACCGTTCTCGGCCCCGGCAGTTTTATTACCACATTCTTTGAAACCTTTACGCCGTCGGATACCTTGAAAGGAGTAGATGTGAAAAAGAAAAAGACAGCACTTTTCTTCGCGCAGCTTTTTAGCAAGGACACGATGGAGCATAAAAAAGCCATTAAGAACATTTACAGTGTGCAGATGGATTCAACTGATTTTACCATGCTGAAGAAAAGCATTGAACAGTTGAGCTGGAAGGAAAAAAAATACCTGGAACTGAAAAAAGATTTTATCGGTAAGCTGGTGTTTGTACCAACAAAAGAAGCATCCGACTTTTTGAGAACGATTTATTATGCAGCAGGGGATACGGTTGATCTGCAGTACACTGCACTGGAAACGCTTTTAGGCCAGGCAACAGATTACTCCTATAAAACCTTTGCAGGCATTATGGAAAATGACCCGCCTGTTTTGGACTTGCAAACCGGTGCGGCTTCGGTCAGAACAACCAGCTATACCCGTACCTCAACGACGATTTCTCCCGCCGAGAATTACGATGACTACGAATCAGGCTACAACGATGGCGCTTTCATGAACGACCTCACCGATACGGTGAAGTTAACGGCCGGTATTTATAAAAACCTGCTGCCGCTGATCAATATCGATGATTACGAGCAGTCGGTTATGGAGCTTACTTCTACCTTGCTGGACAGCAATGTGATTAGCGCAAAAGATTACGAAACCTATTTGCCAAAGTTCATCATCGAGGCAAAGCAAGCGCTGAAAAAACAATTTATCAAGGAGAAGACAAAAGCCATTGAAAAGGCACAAAAGGATGAAGAGGAAAAGCAAAATGCCAACCGCAACAACCGGGAAGATTCAGACTACGGCAATAGTCGCCTGAACCTGTATGCAGGCCTCATCTTACCTTTTTGGGATAAGCATCCGCAAGTGCAGACCATCTTCAACCAACTGCTTTCCAGCAGCGACAAACGATTAAAATATAATACGGCCTACCTGCTGCTCCGTAACAAGCGGCCGGTGCCCGATACGATG
>DASVSM010000231.1:0-2433 GCA_036388115.1 Flavisolibacter sp. | reverse complement strand
TTGGGCCATTTGGTGACTTCTTTCTGCAGCTCTTTGTTAATGATCACACCTGCCTTTGCACCTTCTGCGGCAGCTACTACTACAAAGTGCATATCCTTTGCTGCATCGCCGGCTACATACAAGCCTTCGATGTTCGTTTGCTGAAAGCGATTGGTCAGTACCACGCCTTTTTTTGTCATGTTGCAGCCGAATGTTTCTGCCAGGTTGCATTGTTGCTCAAAGCCATTCACAAAGAACAGGGCATCGCAAGGGCGGGAAGTGCCATCTTTAAAAACAACGGCTTTCAGTTGCTCGTCTTCGGCCTCGAGGCGCTTAAACGGGTACGAAACAATGGGTATTTTGTTCAATGAAAGTATCTCCACTTCCTGTGGTTTCAGTTTGTTTTTTCCATCGGCGTAGTAAGTCACATTTTCACTCCAACCTTTTAAGGCAAGCGCCAGTTCAAACCCATTTTTGTTCCGGGCATACACGCCAATTTCTTTGTCCTTTACTTCCCAGCCATCGCAATAAGGGCAATGAAAAACTGATTTTCCGTAGAGTTCCTGAAAGCCGGGAATATCCGGTACATTATCCCAAAGCCCCGTAGCAATGAGCAGCTTTTTTGAGCGATAGATATTGCCTTTATCGTCTTTTACATCGAAATAGCCTTCACTGTTTTTAATGGCGCCGGTTACTTTGGCTTGTAGCCGTGTAACACCATATTTCTGAATTTCTTTCAGGCAGATGTCTAAAAATTCGGGTGGCAAAATATCATCCCGTGTAAGATAATTATGCATGCCATGAGAGTAGCGGTTGCGATGCGAACCTGTGTCAAAGAGTAACACTTTCCGGCGGCATCTTCCCAATACAACTGCGGCATTCAAGCCTGCCGGACCTCCACCTACAATAATACAATCCTGAATATCCATTCTCTTAGTTTGTTTAAAAGTTTAAAGTTTAAGGTGGGAGAGGACGGAGGCAGTGATGCTTTCCTGATTCAGACAACCTTAAACTTTAAACGTTCAACCTTAAACGCTGTTTATTGCGCACCGGCCCTTTTATGGCTATCTACCCATTTCTCTTTTTGCTTGCGCAAAATGCCCTGCAATTTGTTGATGCATTCATCTATAGCCTGCTCAAACTGGTCGCTGTGTTCTTTTACAAACAAGTCCGGCCCAGGAACTTCAAGCCTGATCTCACAATAATCGTTTGGCGTGGCCCTGTCGGGTCCCTGGAACAGTGTAACGTTTGCCCTTATGATCCGGTCAGAAGGCGTCAGCTTCTCAAGTTTCTCATTGATATGTGCTTCTAAATTGTCGCTGTGCTTAAACCCAAGCGATTGAATGATTACATCCATAGTTCTTGTTTTTCTGCTTTATAAAATGATTTGTATGCCTTATGCGTCTGCCGAATGATTTGATGTGTAGTTCGTCAGCTTCCGGTCGTTTAAGGCCATGTCGCCAATGCCTTCATTTGCGGCATTTTCTACCGTGGCTTCATCGGGCCCCGGTGTGGAAACATTTGTATTATTATTTCGGGCATTGATGTTTTCTGCTTGTTTCGATGGCGCTGTACTTCTGTCGCCTCTGTAATCAGTATCTCTGCTTTTATTTTTCTTCGCCATAACCTGTTTTTGATAAGAGTGAAAAATTAGTGCCATTCCTTTAAGCTGAGGCTGTTTGTGCTGCAATAGGAATGCGTTTTCTTATCCGTTGCAACGGCAACTGATACTCCTGGTGTTGTGCCGGGCATTCAATGCGGCCAAAGCCTTTAAGCGATAGCCTGTCGGCAAATGCTTTTTGAACAGCGTGTTCACCATGCACTAAAAAAATGCCTTTTACTTTCTCCATGTTCTGATTGCTTAGAAACTGCGAAAGATCGTCGGTGTCGCCGTGGGCACTCATGCCCTGCAGTTGCCCTACTTCGGCAGCCACACGGCAGGGGTCGTTGAAAATTTCCACTTCTTTTGTACCAGATAATAGTTGTCCGCCAAGCGACTTTGCACCGCAATAGCCAACAAAAAGAACTGCGTTGTTACTGTTTTCAACACAACTGTTAATGTGGTGGCGCACACGGCCTGCATCGGCAGTACCACTGGCCGAAATAATAATGCAAGGTTCCGTATAGTCAACCAGCTTGCGACTGTCTTCCACATTTTCCACATATTTCAAACCGGGGAACGAAAAAGGATCATCGTCAATGGCAAGTACCTGTTGCAGCCGTTCATTAAACTGATTGGCATAACGCTTAATGGTGTCCGTTGCTTTCATGCTCAACGGACTGTCCACAAAAACAAAAATTTCAGGAAGCCGCTTTTCAAGACTTAACTGGTTAAGTGCGTATAACACCTCTTGTGTGCGGCCAACACTGAAGGCCGGAATGATCAACTGTCCGCCTTTTTGCACACAAATCTTTTCGATCCATTTCTGCATGTCGGCAATGATGTTAAAACTG
>DASVSM010000230.1:0-2283 GCA_036388115.1 Flavisolibacter sp. | reverse complement strand
TACGACAAGGGCAACGTGTATTGTGCCACCAAAGCGGCTGTGGAAGCACTTTCAAAAGGCATGCGGATTGACCTGTTGCCTCATCATATAAAAGTAACGGCCATTCATCCCGGGGCGGCCGAAACAGAATTTTCGCTGGTGCGGTTTAAAGGAGACGAAGACACCGCCGGTAAAGTATACGATGGCTTTCAGCCACTGTCGGCGGCCGATGTGGCCGAGGTTATTTTTTATGCAGCCTCTCTTCCTCCTCATGTCTGTATCAATGACCTGGTGATAACTTCTACACAGCAGGCAAATTCACTTTACATTCATAAGGATATAAAATAACAGAAGCTTGAGAAAACGCTAACACCCGTTAACGGAGCCTGTGGATCCATTCTTTTATCTTAGCAACCACGCCTGGGCAATGGAAATATATAGAAGAAATACGCGTTTTTGGCAAAACAGCCCCGCCCGGTTTGTTTAGCTACATAAAGCGATTATTTTTAAGCCTTATTCCAGAACCTATCCAAAGCCATGATAAAAAAAGTATTCGCCGCCGTTCTTTTTGTCTTCTTAGCAGGCTCCTCACTCATTGCACAAGATGTTATTCGCCTGCAGGAATGTAACAATGCCAGCATTCAGCAACAGGCCGACAGTTTAAAGCAACTCTATGCCCGTGATGGCTTTCAGGTAATTAAGGAAGCTTCCATTGCCATGGAAAGCGAATATGAGATGCCGGTGGTTGTACCGCTGCAACAAGGCTCGTGGTACCAGTTTGTGTTTATTGGCGATTATTCTTCCCGCATGTACGAAGTGCGCATGTACGACTGGGATGAGAAAATGGTGGTTTATCAAAAAAAGATGTGGGGCGATGTAGATGGAAACATTATTGCCTTCTCCTACATCCCGAAGTTTTCTGAGTTCCACATGATCAAGCCAATGCAGCAGAACAAGCAAAAGAAAAAGGGACTGTGCGGTTACGTGATGCTGTTGAAAAAAGTAAGGAAATAAGGGCCTCCTGATAAGGGTTCATTTTAGTGGCTTGGTAAGAGGAGATTAAGATATTGAGATAGTAAGATATTGGAGTATGGATGCGAAAGAGAATATCGCAACACACCCAACTATCCCAATAATTCAACACCGGCTGCAATATCACACAACGGGCACCTAATCTTCTGAGTTCTCACCAAAAAAACCATCCATTTCCCTGCGCTGTTTTTTAGTAGGCCGCCCGATTTTACTTGGCCGTTTACCGGTATGGAAGGAAGCCGATTGAAACTGCAGGAGGTCAATTTCTTCTGCAGGAGTGAGGTCGATATAATAGTTGATGGCTTCTGAGTAGGCTACGCGGTTATGAAGGAGACCGGTAACTTTGACCACCCATTTTTTTGCTTCTGTTTTTACTTCGTATTCATCACCAATGCTCACACTTTTTGCTGCTTTTACCGAGGTGCCATGCTGCTTTACTTTACCGGTATCGCAAGCCGCGGCCGCCAATGTTCTTGTTTTAAAAAGCCGGATGGACCAGAGGTATTTATCAATGCGGAGCTTTTCTTTTGTTTCCTGTTTCACACGAGTTCCTTTTCTGCTTTTTTTAGTTGAAATAAAATATCCTGGTAAATTAATTTTCGTACTTCTCTTTCCGTTTTCCGGAAGTAATAAAACACCGAATAAAATGAGCCGACTACATAAAACAGCATCATCATTGCAGAAAGAACAATTAATGATAACAAAGCCTTGATCCAGTTTTGCTCAAACTTCTCAAAGAAATCGCCTGCCATAAGAACAACCGTCAGGGTTACAAAAAAGGCGTTCAGCCAGACCATTTTTACCATTTGCTTTTTTCTTTCAACCAATTCTTTCCAGGCGGGCAAATTACTATACGTATCTGCGTCAACGCCAAAAGACAAACGGCCTTTCAAAATAACCTCCTGCAGATCCTTCTGTCCCTCCAATTCTGCCAGTCGTTTCTGAATGTAGGCTTCTATCCTTTCTTCCTGCATGCCTATTAATTTATTTCCTAAATTAGAGAAAACTTTGTTTATGAAACCTCTGCTGCCACTGCTTTTTAGCTGCTTTCTGTTTTCCAAAAGCCAGGCACAGGAAAACAGGTACAGCCTACCAGAGCGCCAGCCCGAAATACCGTATCAATATAAGCTTCCAAAAGAACTGGACGCAACTATTCTACCTGATTCAAGCATTACCCTGCGTAACCTGCCGCTGCTGAAAAGTAAAAAGCCAGGGGTTTACAGCCTGCCGCAGGATAACATGCCCTGCATTGTGCCGGATTCAACTAAAATC
>DASVSM010000229.1:0-3308 GCA_036388115.1 Flavisolibacter sp. | reverse complement strand
ATCATGGTATGATCTATTCCTCGGGCAGCGGTGCCACCGGTTTGTGGAATGATGCAGGCCCTGGTACGCAAGGATATGTTATAGAATATGGAGGGTTGCCCACCGATCCGGCCAATTATCTTTCTGCTAACCGAACGATAGCCATTAATACGGTCCTCTCCGTAAGAAACCTTGTCTTTAACGCAGTAAAAAATGAAAATGCTGTATGGTTGAACTGGTCAACCGGCGCTGAGCGAAATTCCGCCCGGTTTGACCTGCTCTATAGTACTAATAGCAGGGATTTTAAAAAGATAGCAGAAGTTACGGCTGCCAATAACAGCAATAGCATAAGGACCTATTCTTATAAACATATAAGCCCCATAAGCGGAAGCAATTATTATCGGCTCAGGGCAGTTGATATGGACGGCACAGCTATACTAAGCGAAATCCGGGTGGTAAACTTAAAAGGAAGCTATGGATTGTATCCAACGCTGGTGACCAATAATCAGTTCACCGTAACCCATCCGCTGTCCTCTGCTATTATTGTAACCATTAAAAATGCTGTTGGCGCTACTGTGATGCAAAGAATTATCCTCGATGAACAGACAACGATAAGTGCAGCTAACCTGCCAGCAGGAATCTATTTTGCGCAATTTGCCAAAGATGGCCAGTTAATGGCAAGCATCCGGTTTTTGAAAAAATAGAAACCCGGCGGGATGATACTGCAAGGAGAGAATACAGGCGGTAGCCAAATACCTATTCTGAATCTTGCTCCGCCTCTGCGTTGCAATGCAGGTCAGTTTATGATTAAGACTGTCAACAACTGGCTGGTAAATTTTGGAATGATGAAGGCAGATGTTTACCGTTGGCCAGATACGTTAAATAAAAGATAGGCCGTAGTTACAAACTACGTCCAGCAATTTTATCTTTTGGATAATACTATGGATAGCGGGCGATGGGTTTCTCCGGCTCCACCATTGGCAATTTGTTCTTCCAACCGCTCAACCTGTACACATAAAACTTCACGTCAGGTTTTCCTTTTCTTTCCACGCTGATCAGTGAAGGCTTGTCTATTGTATGATAATAGGGCAAATACTTTAATTGTACATTGTAGTTATCGTCTGCCGGCACAATGCAATAGGCGGTGTTTAGGTTTACCGTGTCTTTCCGCTCTGCATTTGTAAAAAGGTATTCGTGCAACTCGTCTGGTTCGCCAAGGCCAACCATAGGAATCTTGTTGGGATGGCAGAAATAGTATTCAATGTGTGCACCCCACCATTTGTAGCAGATAACAGGAGCATCTTTTTCCATCCTGCCGCTGCGATTTTCCTGCTGGTAGAGCTTTAGGAAGGCCTCCTCTGCAGGTTCCCAGCTATGTCGCGTTTCTGCTGTTAACTGAAAACTTTCGAAGCCGCTAAACAGCCTCTTCACAGTATGCTTCTCTGCAGGAAAGCTTTTTTTGTCAACATCTCTTTTACCCAATGCTTCTGGTGCATAATGTATCAGGTACTGCCATGCCACCAAAGAAATAAACAGGCTACTCACCGAGGCAACAAGAATTTTTTTTGCGAACCTGATGGTTGGGCCCGTCAGATAAATAGCGGCTAATGGGATGAGTGCAACATAGGCCGGTCCGCTCCAGTGCGGAAGTGTTGTATCCCGGAACAAGGAAACCCCTAGAAGTAAAATCACCAGCGGCAGTGCTATAAAGTTGAATATCGTTAAAGCATCGTTCTCAGTGTCTTTCGGTTTCCCTGTTTTTAGATAAGCTATCAATGCGGCAACAATAGCAATGACATTAAAAGGGTTGTTGTAGAGAAACTGGTTAATTACTTCTCTCCAAAACGTGATCATATCCAGGCCACCGTCCGTAACAGCAACGCGAGCTGAATGAAACTTGTACGTGAGAAAATCGTTTTGAAAATTCCAGACCAGAATAGGGCTGACAATAACTGCTGTCGCCAGGAATGCTACATAGATGTATGGCTGAGAAAACCAGCTCCTTTTTTTTACGATTGCAAATAATCCCAGCCCCGTCCATAAGGCTGCTCCATAAACTTTGCTCATGATACATAAGCCTGCCGTAAGTCCAAAAGCAAGCCAGGGCATCCAGGCCTTTCCATCTTTTGTTATGCATGCTATCATCCATAACGAGATGGTGTAGAACACCATTTGCGGCGTGTCGGGCATGATAAAGATGCCTGCTGTTATCGACGCATAAAACGAAGCATTGTAAAGACAGACCCCAAACAAGCCTGCCTTTGCCGAGTGGATTGTGTTGCCCGTTTTATAAATGGCCCACGATGCAATACCGCAGCCAACAACACTGCCAAGCCTTATGAATCCTTCTATATCCTGCAGGAGCAAGTTGGCTGTAAAAAGCCTGATCCACATGGCAACCATAGGAGGATGGTCGAAATAATTCCATTTAATGTTCTGGCTATAAAGCCAGTAATACGCTTCATCTGTTCCAAGCTCCATGCTAAACGCAATGACACAACGAATGATAGCAAAGCCGATGATGATAGCTAACGCTGTCCTTTTATAAAAAATATCTGCATTGATTGTTTTGTTCACCCCGGCAATTGAAAAGGTTAAGGGAAGTCATCTTCTGCCATCTAAAAGAACAATACCATGCCATGGCCATTCATCGTTTCATGGCCTCTCGTTCCAGTAACAGGCAAGTTAGTTTCTACAGATCTTGTTAGCCCAACCATATATTGTTTTAAGACTGGTTGCAGATCGTAGATAGACTGGGCTTGTTCACAAACTCAGCCCGGCAATTCTTAAGTTTGATGAACAGAACGAATAGCTAAGTCAGGCTTATCATTCGCAAAACATTCCAGGCAGCAAAAGTCTGCACAGTAAACACCCTTTTTCTTTCGGCCAGCATGTGGTTTTTTCAGGGCCAGTGACTAATTGACCTTGTTAGCTTTGGATAACGGAAAGCAGTTATGAAAGCAGCAACAGAACGAAAGGTCATCCATTGGTTCCATATCCTCATCAGCATTCCAGTTGCCGGTTATATTTACAGCTCGGTAAAGGATTTTCCGAAGGCTGTCTTTGCCATTCAATGGATCATTTTTCCGTTTATTATTTTGTCAGGAGTTTGGTTATGGAAAGGGCATGTGGTAAAAAAGTGGCTACGAAAACAAAATTACCTGCCACACGGTTGAACCAGTTAATCGGATGCAGGGAGTCGCTCTCCACTACCTCTGCCAATGCTCATGAACTTTGGTTGATCTTTAAACTTACAGCAATCTGATGGCAGAAGCAACAAGACTGGGCTGCTTGTAATGCCTGATCATAGCTCAAGGCTGCCGGCAGAA
>DASVSM010000228.1:0-8416 GCA_036388115.1 Flavisolibacter sp. | reverse complement strand
AAGCCAATGCTTTTGATTCACGAATGGTTTGGAAAACCACGGAACCCATACCGCCGCCGAAATAGCTGTTGTAAATATCAATTTTGGCAGACTGCTTTGAATCGTATTGTCCCAGGTCTTTCACCCAGTAAATCTCAGACTGTACTGCATCGTAATCGGTAAACAATACCTGGTTGGCGGTTTGTTTCAACGGTTTAAAGGTCACCGCTTTTGGTGTTGGCGTCCATTCTTTTGGCATCGCATGCAGCTTTGCTACGTCGGTGCTCAGCTTTGTGATAGGTGAGGGGCCATAATACAACACATCATGCTTGAAATTTGGCAGCGCATGCAAGATGGCAACCAGGTCTTCCGCTTTCAGCGATTTGATCTCCTCATTGGTCAACACGTAGTTGAACGGATTGTTGGGGCCATAGATCGCGTAGCTTCTTACCGCTTGCGCAATGACCTGCTTGTTTGTTTTGTTGTTGGCACGGCTTTTCAGTAAACGATCTTTTAGCGCGGCCAGTGCTGCTTCGTCAGGTTTGCTGTTGCGTAACAGGTGATCAAAAAGACTCACAGCTTTATCAAAGTTCTCCTGCAAGCCACTGATGGTGACCGTTGTTTCTTCCGTAGCTGCATTGGCAGAAAAAGAAGCGGCAACATTGTAAAACTCTTTCGTTATCTGCTCCGCAGAATATTTATCGGTTCCCAAAAATTGCAGGTACTGTAATGCAATTGGCAACAGCCTGTTGTTGTAAGAACCCTGGTTATAATAATAGTGCAAACGAAACAAACTGTTGTCTTTGTTGGCAACATGCATAATATCCGCGACACCTGCTTTTCCTTTCTGGATGTCTTTGTTGTAATCAACAAAAACCGGCGCAGTGGAAGGCAAAGGGTCTTTTGTCATTGCTTTTACAAAATCCGATTGTTTACCGGAGTTTGTTTCAACAGGCGTAATGGTTGGCTTATCTACTTTTACAATGTTCTTGTCTTCACCTTTGCGTTTGTAAATGACAGCATAGTTATCATTCGAAAAGAAGCGGTTGGCAAATTCAACGATCTCTTTTTTGGTGAGCTTTTCGGCATCATCCAATAAAGACACGTTTTTATCCCAGTCCTTGCCACGGTTTTTAATGAACTCATCTACGATATCATCAACCCGGGTGCTGTTATCTTCCTGTGCCTGCAACTGGCTTAACTTGAAATTGGCAACGATGGATTTGATAAGTGATTCATCAAACTCGCCCTTTTTCAATTTTTCAATTTGTTCCAGTAAAATATCTTTTACCTGCTCCAGTGTTTGTCCTTGTTTGGGTGTACCCAACAACTGAAAAACACCATAATCTTTATACTGACGGATGCCCGCGCCTGCAGACAATAATTTTTGCTGCTTGTTTAGGTTCAGGTCAAATAATCCGGCTTTGCCATTTGAGAGAATCGTAGATGTAAACAGTGCCAGCATGGCGTCTCTTGAATCTGCTGCACCAGTGCGGTAAACAATACGCATCGTTTCGGCTGACGGGCCAAAGATATCTTTTACCACAACACTTTTAATCGGTTGCTCAACAGCGCCTTTGTATTCTTCAATCGGCTTTGGCTGCATATAGCTGAAGGCGGCGTCTACTTTTTTAATGACCTCGTCCGGATTAAAATCGCCGGCCATCACTACCGCCATGTTGTTGGGGACATAATACTTGTAGTAATAATCGCGGATAGCTTTCAGCGATGGATTTTTAAGGTGTTCAATGGTACCGATGGTGGTTTGCTGGCCGTAGTTGTGTGTCGGGAAAATTAAGGAGTGCATGGCATCGCTGATCTTCCAGCCATCATTGTCAAGCGACCGGTTCTTCTCTTCGTAAACAGCTTCCAGCTCCGTATGAAAGATGCGCAGGATGGGATTGCGGAAACGTTCCGACTGCACCTGCAGTAGTTTGTCCAATCCATTGGAAGGAATGTTCTCATCATAAACGGTTTCTTCTACCCAGGTATGGGCATTAGTACCTTGTGATCCGATGGAAGCCATCATTTTATCGTACTCATTGGCAATGGCAAATTTTGCAGCAAGGCCTGAAACGCTGTCAATGCTGCGATAGATGGCTTTGCGTTTTGCAGCGTCTGTTGTAGAGTTGTATTGCTCGTACAGGTTGTCAATTTGATCAAGCAACGGCTTTTCTTTTGTCCAATCAAGTGAGCCAAATTTGTCGGTGCCTTTAAACAGCATGTGTTCCAGGTAGTGCGCCAATCCTGTGTGATCTTTTGGGTCGGTATTACTACCCGCACGAACCGGTACGCGGAAGGCAATGCGCGGCTCTTTTTTGTTGGGAGACAGGATGACCGTGAGGCCGTTCTTTAGTGTGTAAAAACGGGTGTTCATCGGATCGGCGGTTACATACTTGTACGTGTAACCGTTGCTGGTGGCCTGCTTCCATTCGTACTTCTTTTGTGCCTGCACGCTGGCAGTCACCAGAAGCAATAGGAGTAAATGCGTAAACTTCATACGTGTTTTTATTTTGTGGAAATAGATGACTAAGTTGAATAACCTTAAGATGATCAGGTTCTAGGCTAATCCGGTTTAAAGCAGTGCCTCGTAAAGTAACGCCATAATTGCGGCTGTGAACTACCGTTTATCAAAAATTTAAGGGGAAAGTGATCGCCCGGTTTTTAGGGAAAAAGCTCAACCAGCGTGTTCTGCAAAAATAAATTACCGCATGTGTCAGCAGTTTATCGGGTAATCAAATCTGAAGAAGCGATGAGCAGGAACTTTTTTACCCATCGTTAACGGTGCTACCAGTTATTCTTCTGATCCTCGTTAATACGCTCCGGTGCTTCAGGCGGCCGGTGCTCCCAATCCGGATCGTAGCTCACAAAAAACGAAAGCCATAAAACACGGGAGAAGCGCATCAGCCACGGTTGCAGGGCTAGCAGCCCAACAGAGTTCAGCGTGATCCAAACAAGAAAACGATTGTCTTTAAACGAAAAACCAATCAGCAAAAACCAAAGCAGGAAGCTGGCGCCTGTTATGGCCAATGCAATGAGATAGCTGATATAACCGGTGCCGTAATAAAAGCCCACTTCAATGTCGGTTACCTGGCCGCAAACGGGGCAGGTGTCAAACATTTCCATGTTTCGTTTCAGGCGGACAGTGAGTGGATGTTTGAATAGTTTTCCTTCCCTGCAACGGGGGCAGCGGCAGGTAATAACCGTTGACAGGTAACCTCTGCTAGGCCTTTCATTTTCCATTTACAAATAGTTCAGCACTTTTTCCATCTGCATGCTTCTTGAACCCTTGACTAACAAAAATGCGTCCTGAATGTTGTGCTGCTGCAGCCATTTGCCGGCTTCTTCCGGTTTGGGAAAAGAAAGAAAAGGATGGGTTGATTTCACAAAATCGCCGCCAACCAACAATACCGCGTTCCATTGATGAGAACCAATCTGTTCTATGATGGACTTGTGTTCATTCAGGCTTTCAGGCCCAAGTTCAGCCATCGCACCCAGCACCAGTATCTTTTTGTCCCCTTCGGCTTTTGCAAAATTATCAATGGCTGCCTTCATGCTGCTGGGGTTGGCATTGTAGGCGTCGAGAATAATCTTGTTTGTGCCTTTACTTACCAGTTGCGACCGGCTGTTTGATGGCGCATAGGCCTCAATGGCCGACCTGATCTTTTCGTCTGCTACACCAAATGATTTTCCCACAGCAACGGCCGCCAGCACGTTGGGAAGATTGTAGCTTCCAACCAACGATGTTTTAACGGTACCGCTAAAACCTTTTGTAAAACTGACTTCTAAAAAAGGATCGCTTTTACTGACGTTGCCGACAACTTCTGCATCTGCTGTGCCGTAAGTGAAAATATTATTGATGCCCTGGCTCATCCCGTGCAGGTAATCGTAATCGTTCATGCGGAAGATGCTGCCGCCAGCCTCTCTTAAATAATCAAACAACTCACCTTTTCCTTTCCGTACGCCTTCTTCACCACCAAAACCCTCCAGGTGCGCCTTCCCTACATTAGTGATTAATCCGTGTGTCGGCAGTGCAATCACGCAGTAAGAAGCGATCTCTCTTTGGTGATTGGCGCCCATTTCAATGACGGCCATTTCCGCATCAGGCCTGATCTTTAAAATGGTCAATGGAACGCCGATATGATTATTGAGGTTGCCCTCTGTTGTATAGGTTTTAAAACTGGTAGAAAGCACTGCGTGGATGAGTTCTTTAGTCGTGGTTTTTCCATTGCTTCCGGTAATGGCTAAAAATGGTATGTTGAATTGTTTGCGGTGGTGAAATGCCAGTTGTTGCAAAGTTTCTAATACATCATCCACTAGAATTGTCTTGCCTTCAACTGCAAACCCTTTTTCATCAATCACTGCATAAGCTGCACCCTGTTCAATGGCTTTTTGTGCAAAGCTGTTTCCGTTGAAGCTGGGACCTTTCAGGGCAAAATAAAGATCTCCCTTTTGCAGTTTGCGGGTATCGGTTTGAACGGATGGATTGGCCCTGTAAACCTCGTAGAGTTCTTCAATATTCATCAGGCAAATGTAAGATGCGGAGAAAAGGAAATGCAGAACCGCAGAATCTAAAATCTAAAATGTAAAACGCTCAGTCTTCTCGTGCAGAGCGTCTTCTTCATTTTATATTTTATATTTTATATTTTACATTCTACATTTCATATTGTTATCCTGCTATTTTCTTCAGCCGCCACCTTTGGCGTCCTTCTTTTTTTCCTCTCCGATAAGATACCCGAAAGGTTTTAAAGGCTCGATGTGATCACAGACAATTTTTATCATGCCGAGCAGCGGTAGCGCCAGGATCATCCCCGGAATGCCCCACAGCAGTTCGCCGCCAACAATGCCCACGATGGTAAAAACAGGATTGATGCTGATCTCATGGCCCACGATAAGCGGCTCCAGTAAATAAGATTGTGTAAACTGCACCACTGCATAAATAATTAAAATGCCAATAAGCATATTGGTATTTCCTCCCTGCGCCAGTGTCATTAATAATGTAATGGCAATGCCGGTAAGATTACCCACGAAGGGCACAATCTCCAGCAGGCCGCAAAGGATAGCAAAAAAGATGGCGTTTTCTACCCCCACAATGGAGAAGCCAATGGCATACATCACCCAAAGGCAGGCAATCATGAGCGCAAGGCCGGTCAGGTATTTCTGCGAAACACGGCGTACATCGTGCATGATGGTCTGTGCGTTACCCTGTTCCTGTTTTGGCACTAGCTTCAAAACAAATCGCTGCAGATGCGTTCGGAACAGCAGGAAAAGAAAAATGTAAACCATCACGATGAGAAAGTCGGTTAAGAAGCTTCCAAAAGACGAGAAAAAGCCTGACATCATCGTCGATAATCTACCCGTAGAAGATTGTTGCTGCTGCTGAATGATCTGCTCCTGTTTTTGTTCGGAGATACCAAATGTATTGGTGGCAAACTGGCGGAGTTGAGCCACTTTCTCCGTGATGTTTTTTTGAATTTGTGGTGCCTTGTCAGAGATGTCGGCTACCTGCCAGGCAAAGACTCCGATGATCACGGTAATAACAAACAGTACCAAAAGCAGTGAAATAGCAACGGCCAGTCCCTTGTTTAATTTCCGTTCCATTTTTGCACAAAGCGGCAGTACCAGCATGGCAAGCAATGAGGCAATCAGAAAAGGAACCAGAAATGGTTTGCCATAGTATAAAAGAACAAAGGATAGAACAATGACAAGTAAAACCTTCACGCTTTTATCGAGCAGGGTTGAGTTCATGCTGTGGTTTTTAAATAATTATACCCGACACGCCACTTCATCATTTGGTACGTTGTATGCTATAAAATTGCTAAAAAAATATGGCAAGCTTTGCTGAAATCTTACATGCGGATAAACCTGTGCTGGTTGATTTTTTTGCAGAGTGGTGCGGCCCCTGTAAAATGATGGCACCTATTTTAAAGCAGGCAAAAGATGCCGTTGGCGATAAGGTGACCATCTTAAAAGTTGATATCGATAAGAACCCGGACGTGGCAGAGAAATACCGCATCCAGGGTGTACCTACTCTTATTTTGTTCAAAGGCGGACAAGTAAAATGGCGTCAATCCGGTGTTGTGCCTGTTAACCTGCTGGTGCAGGTAATGAATCAGAATGCTTAAAAATTTTGTTTGATGGCTGCTTTTAAAAATGGCATGGTGGGCAGCGAAGAAATGATCTTAAGCTCCTGTGCTAGCGATGACCCATTATTTAAAAATGTCAGGACATCTGTTGCCTTGTTTTTTTGAAACAGGGTGCTGAAAATTTGTTTTCCTGGCAGCGTGTTGTGCTGCAGAATGTGCAGCAATACGCTATCATAAAAATGGAAGCGGGGAGAAGGCTTTGGCAAAAACGGCTTTCCTGTTTTTATCAGTTGTTCAACGATGGCCTTGCTGTGTTGTTGAATGAAATAAAACGTATAACCGCTTGAACCTTTGGTTTGGCCGCCGGCTGTACCAATGTTGATGATGTTGTTTTGTCTTGGGCTGAACTTGTAATTGGTCATTGGAATAACCCCGAATTCTTTGCCTGTTACTTCGTAACCGGATAGATGCAGTTTGTTTTCAATGTAGTTTTTCAGTTCTGCGTCATACTCCTCATCTTTTAATAGCGATGGCGTAAACAAGGTGTATTCTATCAGCGCTTCCCTGTCAGAAAGAGGGAGGACATAACAAAAGGCAGTGCCGTGTTGCTGGCTGATACGGAAGTCCATCAGTGTTGCTACATGATGATCAAATGTGCTTTCTGTTGTTTTAATCAGCCAGCCTTTGAAATGCTGTAACAACCAATGCTGGTTTTTATCGAGTGCCGGTTTGTCAAATAAAATGCTGTTGAAAATATAATCCGCATAAATGGTTTTGTTGCCCACCTCAATCCCTGTTTCTTTTTCGGAGAAGATACGATCAACCTTGCTGTTGAGAAATTCGAAATTTTTGTGTTGTTTGATTTGTTCAAAGCAATAATGATAAAAGTCAATCCCACGAATCATTTTATAATGGTAGGGACGTATGGGCATCTCCTTATAAAAATCTTCACCGTAGAACCACAGGTGCTCCCACTGTTTGTAAACAATGGGCTCAAAAAGGTTTGTTCCCTTTTCCCAGAAGCACCAGGTACGGTCGTTTTTATCTTTGGTTTCTTCGTCCACCAACAGGATCTTTTTGTCGCCAAACTTTCCTGATTGGATCATGTGCACGGCAAGACTTAGCCCTGCACATCCTGTACCGGTAATGATATAATCGTAGCGGTTCTGCATTTGGTTGTAAACAAAATTATGCTTGTAAAGTTGTATGGATATGCAATAAGATGGCGAAGTTTTTTGGACCAGAGGCTAGTGCTGCTATTAAGCTTCCGTTGCGTCGCACTCTTGTACGCTTTGTAAGCCTATTGAGCAGGAGTATTTAGATGCAGTTCTTACTTTCTTCTTTCATCATCGTAGACCCACCCCAACCTTTTACAGCAAAATCATTTCCTAAACTCGCCCCTCCCTGGAGGGGATGGTCGTTTATAGGAGAATGTTTATCCTAAGCTCACATCCCCTCCCTGGAGGTGACCTAAGATAAAACTGTAGTGAAGTAAACCGGGGTGGGTCTACGCAGGGGAACACAAAGAACACGGCGGACCACAACGAACACGAAGGTGTCGGGCCACTCAAACCAGTCTGATACCTAAACGAAGCGTCGTGCCCTTTGTGTTTTCTTTGTGCCCTTTGTGCTCCCAAAAAAAGGTCAATCAACTTCCGAACGTACAAGTATGTCCACCTAACAGACGATAACCGTTAACCCTGACTCTGGTTACATAAATGCGTTCATTCAATAGCCGTAAAATAGCTACGTAAAACTCCCCAACAGTTAAAATAAAAATGTACAAACACTTGCAAGAGCAAAATCTCTACTATATGTTTGTCGCCGTTGCTGCAATGGCAACTGAAAACTTAAATCCGTACCATGACATTATATCTTTTCGCTGTAACCGCAGCGATTGTTTGTTATACTTTTTTTCAGTTATCCCAACAAATTTAAAGCACCGCATTTTCTACCTGCTAACCGGTAGGCTAACCTTATTTTTTTAGGCGTTGAGGATGTACCCCGGGTGTCTACCAGGGGTTTTTTCTTTTTACAAGGAAATACGCAATGTTCAATTTTGGATACTCAATTTATAGGCAGGACAATCATCAATGAACAGCGAGCGTTGAGCATTGATGATTACTTCTTCTCCTGGCACAGTTCAATCAATACGGAATTGGTGCTCTTGGGATGAAGAAAACAAACCAGTTTGTTATCTGCGCCGGGTTTCGGTTGCTCATTCAAAAGAATAAAGCCTTCCCTCTTTAAGCGTTCCATCTCTGCTAGAATATCATCCACGTCAAAGGCAATGTGATGAACGCCTTCTCCTTTTTTGTCAATATATCTTTGAATCACGCCATCTTCTTTTG
>DASVSM010000227.1:0-5995 GCA_036388115.1 Flavisolibacter sp. | reverse complement strand
TGAAAAATACGGCGTACCTATCGGATTGATCAATGCAAGCGTTGGTGGAACACCGATTGAAGCCTGGATCAGTGAAGAAGGTTTAAAAGCGTTTCCTGCTATCATCACTACCATTCAAAAAAATAAAGACACGGCTTATGTCAATGGCATTAACCGCAGAGCACTCGCTAACATGAGCAACAGGCCGATGCAACAGGACAAAGGTTTGACTGGTATAAAAAAATGGTTTGACGTTGACTACGCTCCCAAAGGGTGGCGACCAATAAACATCCCTGGTTATTGGGAAGACCAGGGCATAAAGGACCTTGATGGTGTTGTGTGGTACCGAAAAGAAATTGATGTTCCTGTCTCTATGACGAACATGCCAGCAAAGGTGGCCCTTGGAAGGATCATTGATGCCGATGTTTTGTACATCAATGGGGCGCAGGTTGGCAATACTACTTACCAGTATCCGCAAAGAAGATATGTTTTGCCGGCCGGCACATTAAAGGCGGGTAAAAATATATTTGTCATTCGGGTTACTAATCAATCCGGCAAAGGTGGCTTTGTTCCGGACAAACCCTATTACATAAGTGCAGGTAAGGATACGATTGACCTGAAAGGCACATGGGGCTACAAGGTGGGTGATGTGTTTCAGCCGCAACGTTCTGCTGGCGGCGGTTTCTCTGCACAAAACAGTCCCGCAGCTTTATACAACGCTATGTTAGCACCGGCAACAGCATATTCTATCAAAGGATTTTTATGGTACCAGGGAGAAACGAATGCAGGCAACCCAAAAGAATACACGGCGCTGCTGCCAGCCCTCATCAAAGACTGGCGCGCCACATGGAACCAGGGCGAAACTCCTTTTTTATATGCGCAGTTGCCCAACTTTATGGACGTGCAATACCTGCCTTCGGAAAGCAGTTGGGCCGCCACTAGAGAAGCGCAATTAAAGGCATTGTCGGTTGCTAAAACTGGCATGGCCGTTACCATTGATTTGGGTGAATGGAATGACGTTCATCCTGACCGTAAAAAAGAAGTGGGCGAGCGCCTGGCACAAGCGGCCATGAATGTAGCTTATGGTGAAAAGAAGATTGTTCCGTCGGGACCACTTTATGACTCCGCAACAATTGATGGCAACAAAATCATGATTTCCTTTACCCACGCAGGGAGTGGCCTGATTGCGGCTGACGGCGAAGAACTAAGTGAATTTGCTATTGCCGGCGCCGACAAAAAATTTGTTTGGGCGAAGGCAAAAATTGAAGGTGATAAAGTGATGGTGTGGAATGATGGCATTGCTGCTCCGGTGTATGTACGTTATGCATGGGCCGACAATCCAGACAACCCGAATTTATACAATAAGGAAGGTCTTCCAGCCTCCCCTTTCCGAACGGATAATTAATGAGCAATGAAAAGATTATTTGCCTTTATTTTTTTATCAATTACCATGTTGTACACACAGGCACAAACTGCACCGGCATGGGAAGGGAAAGGCTGCGCTGTGGTGCTCACATATGACGATGGTTTGAATACGCACCTGAACAACGTTATTCCTGCGCTGGATTCAGCCGGGTTGAAAGGAACCTTTTATATATCGGATTATTTCAACGGGCTGAATGCTCAGATTCCCGGTTGGCGAAAGGCAGCAGCCGAAGGTCATGAACTGGCCAATCATACGGTGTGGCATCCCTGCGAAGGCGGTCGTGCAGGACGTGAATTTGTAAAAGGCGATTATGACCTGCGCTTTTATACCGTGCGACGTATACAGGATGAGATCCGCACAATGAATAACCTGCTGAAAGCCATTGATGGAAAAACGGCCCGGACCTTTGCCTATCCCTGCGGCGACATGAAACTTCGCGACACCGCTTACATGGATGGATTGAAGAATGATTTTGCAGGGGCAAGAGGTGTTCGCTCTGAGATTGCTACGATTGATAAGATTGACCTGTATGCCATCCCTTGCCACACAATGGCCGGGCAAACGGGTGAGCAAATGATTGATCTGGTGAAGCAGGCAATGAGCAAAGGAGGATTGCTTGTTTTCCTTTTTCACGGCGTGGGTGGTGAGCATGGATTGAATGTTTCGCTGGAAGCACATCGTAGGCTGTTGCAGTTTTTAAAAGAGAATGAGAAAGAGGTTTGGGTGGCACCGATGATTGAGGTGGCAGAACATGTTGGGCAGCGGAGGGTGAAGAAATAATAGTTATGAAACCAATACGTGATTGGCTGATTTTGTTCGTGAGTTCAATATTTGCAAGGGTTAATGTGCTGTAGTTGTTGAATAGTTCTTGCGTAAACCCACCCTTTCGAAAAGTTCTTTATAGCGGCTATGTGCCGCCGCTTCTAGGAGGGGATGGATACTCTGAAGGCGGTAGTGCTTTAGTACAAATCCCCTCCTCGGAGAGGCGAAATGAGTGGATGATTGTGTTGCAAATCTCTGGGGGGGGTTTACGCACAATGAAAAGAAAACAGGGACGGCACCGTAGTAAACCTGCCGAATAGAATTACAAAGCGTACACGCTGTGTCCTTCGGCTGCGCTCAGGATAACTGTGCAACGAACGCTTAATAGATGCAATAGCCGCTGGTTCATAAAAAGAAAAAACTAATGATAAGAAAATTTTTACCTGCAGGATGTTTGCTTTTGCTTCTTTCCTGCAGCGACACAAGAAAGCTACAGTCAACCTCGCAACACCAAGCCGATACAGATTCAACAAAAGGCCTGAAAGATTATTACAAAGATTACTTTCCGGTGGGTGTTGCCGTTTCGCCCTGGGCATTGAAAGCAGTAGAGGCAAACCTCGTTTTACAACATTTCAACAGCCTTACACCGGAGAATGCCATGAAGATGGGACCTATCCATCCAAAGGAGGCAGAATACTACTGGAAAGATGCCGATTCCATTGTGGTCTTTGCGCAACGAAACAACCTGCGATTGCGCGGCCATGCTCTGGTGTGGCATAATCAAACGCCTGATTGGCTGTTTGTTGATGCAGCAGGCAATGCTGTTAGTAAGGAAGTATTGCTGCAACGGTTGAAGGCCCATATCACTGCGGTTGTCAGTCGGTACAAAGGAAAAATTTACGCATGGGACGTAGTGAACGAAGCCATTTCTGATAAACGGGATGAATACCTGCGGCCCTCAAAATTTCTGGAGATCATTGGAGAGGAATACATTGCCAAAGCTTTTCAATGGGCACACGAAGCTGATCCGGCTGCACAGCTTTTCTACAATGATTACAACGAGATTAGCCCTGTAAAAAGAGAAAAGATCTTTCGTTTGGTAAAGGGCCTGAAAGATGCAGGCGTACCAATCCACGGCATCGGTTTGCAGGCGCATTGGGCTGTAAATGAACCTTCGCATGGACAATTGGACAGCACCTTAAAACGCTTTTCAGAATTAGGATTGCCTATGCAAGTCACCGAGCTTGATATTTCCGTTTACTCAAAAGAACACGACGCGAGGGAAAGGAAGCCCGAAGATGCCAATGCGGCTTTTACACCAGAAAGAGAGCAACGGCAATTGGAAAAATACAGGATGAGTTTTGATCTTTTTCGCAAGTACAAAAAGAACATCAGCGGCGTTACATTCTGGAATATCTCTGAACGCTATAGCTGGCTGGACAATTTTCCTGTCAGAGGAAGAAAAGACTACCCCCTGTTGTTTGACAAAGAGTTGAAACCAAAGAAAGCATATTGGGAAGTGATAAAATTTTAGGTGAATGAAAAAATTGTTTGTACCTCTTTTAATTTTCTGCTGCTTAACAAATGGATATGCACAGAAAAAAGGCTATTACACCAACCCGATTCTTGCAGGCTTTTATCCGGACCCAAGTATTTGCCGGGTAGGCAATGACTATTATTTAGTAAACTCCACTTTCTCTTATTTTCCCGGCATTCCCGTTTTTCACAGCACGGATTTGGTGAACTGGAAATTGATCAGCCATGTTATCACAAGAGAAGAACAAATGGACTTTACAGGGAAAGGCGTCTCCCGTTCGCTTTTTGCGCCAACTATCCGTTATCATGATGGATTATTTTACCTGACCTGCACCATGATCGATGGAAAAGGAAATTTTGTTGTGACGGCAAAAGACCCTGCGGGTCCGTGGTCGAACCCAACCTGGTTGCCAATTGACGGCATTGATCCTTCGCTGTATTTTGACGATGATGGTAAATGTTACATCACGTACAACAGTATACCGCCGGACAACAAAAGCCTTTACGATGGTCACCGCACTATCCGGATCAATGAGTTTGACTACAAGAACGGAAAAGTGTTGGGTGAGAACAGGATCATTGTGAACGGCGGCACTGATATTTCAAAAAAGCCAAGCTGGATCGAAGGCCCACACATCGTAAAAAAACACGGTTACTATTACCTTATTTCAGCCGAAGGTGGAACAGGTGCCGATCACTCCGTTGTGGCGTTCCGGAGTAGAGACATCTATGGCCCTTATACTTCTTATGAAAAGAACCCGGTTCTGACACAACGCCATTTAACCGGTGAAAGAAAACATCCGATTACCTCCACAGGCCATGCTGATTTTGTGGAATTGCCGGATGGAAGATGGTACACAGTTTTTCTTGGCACAAGACCTTACGAAGGGGATTTTTTTAATACCGGCAGAGAAACATTCTTAACACCGGTAGAATGGAAAGATGAATGGCCACTGATCAATCCCGGACAGGATGAAGTGCAGTACCATTACCCTCTTCCCTTTCCAGTTAACACAAAATCGTTGAATCATTACAGCGGCAATTTTTCGTACAAAGATGAATTCAACACTGGATTGAATACAGACTGGATATTCCTGCGGACGGTGAAAGAAAAATGGTATGATACAAAGACGAAGGAGGGTTTTTTATCTCTAAGATTAAGACAAGAAACAGTAGCGGGAAAGCAGAACCCTTCGTATATAGCAAGGCGGCAGCAACACACCAATTTTACGGCTACTGCCGGCCTGCAGTTCGCCGCCAAAAGCGAAAACGAAAAAGCAGGCCTGCTATGTTTTATCAACGAAGATCATTTTTACTTTATCGGATTATCCGTTAAGAATAACCAGCCTGTTGTACAACTATTTCAATCACCGGCAAACAAATCAGACAGCAATTCAATGACTTTACTTGCAGAGAAACAGTTATCGAAAAATAATTCGATTATACAACTGAAAGTGGAAGGAAAAGGCGCTGACTATTCGTTTGCTTTCAGCACCGATAAAAAGAACTGGACACTCCTGGGAGACAAGGTTGACGGCAGGTTCTTAAGTACAAAAGTCGCCGGCGGATTTGGCGCCAACTTCGTCGGGGTTACCATCGGCCTGTATGCAACTTCACTTGGAATACCAACCACCAATGTTGCGCATTTTGATTGGTTTCAATATCAGGGTTTCGATGAGGTCTTTCAGCATAATGGAACAAAGTCTTCCATAAAATAAATTTTCAAAGCAAAACTCCCTGCATGTTCACAAAACTTACCTTAACGCAGTTGCTCTTCACCCTTTCACTGCTTTATTCAGGCGTTGGTTTTACACAAACACAATTCCCTTTTCAAAACACGTCTTTGTCTTTTGATGAGCGGGTGAATGATTTGGTAAGCCGTTTAACACTGGAAGAAAAAGTAGCACAGATGCTCAATGCAGCACCGGCTATTGAAAGGCTTGGCATTCCAGCTTACGACTGGTGGAATGAAGTTTTGCATGGGGTTGCCCGAACGCCATACAAGGTTACGGTCTACCCGCAGGCGATTGCCATGGCAGCAACGTTTGATACGGCTTCCCTAAAGCTGATGGCGCATTATTCGGCATTGGAAGGACGGGCCATTTACAATAAGGCTATCAAGGATGGGCGACAAGGTCAACGTTATGTTGGACTGACTTACTGGACACCTAACATCAATATTTTTCGTGATCCACGGTGGGGCCGCGGACAGGAAACCTACGGCGAAGATCCTTTTCTCACATCAATGTTAGGCGGTGCATTTGTAAGAGGCTTGCAGGGCGATGATCCGAA
>DASVSM010000226.1:0-3756 GCA_036388115.1 Flavisolibacter sp. | reverse complement strand
ATGCCCAGGCCCTGGTATCACAAGCGCAAAATTTGTCCGGAGCAGAACTTGACATGTTTTACCTGAACGAAGGCGGCATAAACGGACATCAGCTGTTGCAAACAACCATGCTGACCGTTTCCAAGAACGCGAAAGATGCATCGTTGAAAAAGCTGGCCGCGGCTACGTTGCCTGTTATTCGTACGCACCTTACTGTTTCAAAAGATGTGAAAGCGATGCACAGCGGTGCAAACAGTACGGCAGCAACTAAATAATTTTCTTGAGAGAACATAAATGGACAGGAGCTTTTACACGACTTTATTTACGTGAGCTCCCGTCCATTTATTATTTCGCACAGGGCTTACGTAACGGAAAGAAAGATGAAATGGATTGGCTATGTACTGTACGGCATTTATGTAGCAACGATGTTTTGGCTTCTGTTCAGTGCCATCGTTCAGCTTCACCTGCTGTGGCATTCACGCAGGCAAAAAAAGAAAGCGCCTCTTATCTTAGATGAGCTCCCCTTTGTTTCTATTCAGGTACCTGTTTATAATGAAAAGTATGTCATTGAAGGTTTGTTAGCTTCGCTGGCAACGTTAGATTATCCCAAACATTTATTCGAGATACAGGTACTGGATGACTCAACCGATGAAACCTCCTTCATCATTGACCGCCGTGCAGCCGTCATGATAGAGGAAGGAATAACTATTTCGGTTGTTCGGCGGCAAGATCGCCAGGGTTATAAAGCAGGTGCTTTACAACATGGCTTACCCCTTTGCAAAGGTGAATTCATTGCCATCTTTGACGCAGACTTCCGACCGCCACAAAATTTTTTATTGTCGCTGTTGCCCCACTTTTCAAATAGCAAGGTAGGACTGGCACAAGCCCGTTGGGGCCATATCAACAGAGAGCAAAATTTTCTGACACGCATCCAGACCTACCTGCTTGATATGCACTTTACCGTAGAGCAGGAAGGCCGCTACAATGCCGGTTATTTTATTAATTTCTGTGGCACGGCAGGTATTTGGCGTAAGCAATGCATTGTGGATGCCGGTGGATGGGATGGTAGTGTGCTCAGCGAAGACCTTGACCTCTCCTACCGTGCCCAATTGAAAGGCTGGAAGATCATTTATGACAAAGACGTGGTTGCTCCTGCGCAATTGCCGGCAATGGTAGAAGCTTTTAAAATTCAACAGTTTCGCTGGACAAAAGGCATTGCTCAAATTGCCAGGAAGACATTGCACCAGGTATGGAACAGACACTTACCGCCGGCAAAAAAAGTGCACAGCATCTTTCACCTGCTGGGCAGTTTCACTTTTGTTTGTTTGTTTGTCAATGCCGTGCTAACAGTACCGATGCTCCGTTTACGGCACGAGTACCCCGAATTTGTTATACTAACCGATTACACCGCCATTGGGGTGATTAACCTTGTGGCACTGGCTTACCTCTATTATGTAAGTGCAGAACCCGTTCCGCAAAAGGCACTCCGATTCCTCTTTAATTACCCCCTGTTTATTATGGTTTATCTGGCCATGTCGGTACAGAATACAGTTGCCGTATTACAAGGATTGGCCGGACAGCGTTCACCATTCATACGTACGCCCAAGTCCAATGCTGTTTCCACAAGCAATACTTATGTGCAAAAAAAAGTTGGATGGATCACCATGTTGGAAACAGGGCTTTTGGCCTATTTTCTATATGGCATTTGTTTGAGCATATCCTTCGGCGATTATTTTCTATTGATGTTTTTTATCCTGATGAGTGGCGGCTTAGGCATATTGCTTTACCAGACGTTGCCTGTCATCCGAATTAAAAAATATTTTCTGCAAAAGGTGCCTGGCTGATGGCACGCTGTTATAGACAGCAAATCATACTCTGTCATGTGTCTTCTTTAGCGGTCGTTATTGTTACTTGTTGAACTTCTGATGGTACAGAGACATAGCCCGGAGGTTGTGTCCCCAGCTTCAGGATAGCGATTTATAAGTCAATAGTAAAATAGCAGTGTTCATCGTGAAGATTTTTTGGGTTTTAACCGGGGCAACGTCACCTATTTGAAACCAGTACCAAACCGGAAACCTTTTCTATAGCTTTCTGAACTTTCATCCGGGTACAGCAGTTTTTCTTACTTTCCGGAACAAATCACAACCAGCGTGAAAAAAATATTTGGCTTACTGCTTTTATCATTTGTTTACACCATTCTTCTGAATGCACAACAGGTTAGAGAGCCTGATGGAGGTGGCAATTACCAGGCTCTCCATCGCCTCGAGGATGAACTGACACCGCAACAGCGACAGCAAATCATTCAGGAATTGCAGGCAAACGAAAAACAGTTATGTAGCAACGGCAAGCTTGCGCCGGCTAATAAGACAGCGGTTGTTGGTTTTTATTGGCCGATAGTTCAGTCGCCGGGATTTAACGACAAAGGTTTTTATGGAATCAGCAACTATGTTGATCACAACCAGAATTACCCACAGCAGGTACTGGATTATCAGTGCGGTAACAGAAGTTACGATCTGTCATCCGGCTATAACCACAAGGGGATTGATATTGCCACCTGGCCATTCCCGTGGAAGAAGATGCAGCAAAACGCTGTGCAAGTTGTAGCATCCGCGCCAGAAACTATAATAGCAAAACATGACGGAAACAGCGATCAGAACTGTGCCTTCTGCAGCAGTGGATGTTTCTGGAATGCCGTCTACGTAATGCATGCCGATGGCTCTGTGGCATGGTATGGTCACATGAAGGCCAACAGCCTGACGGCAAAATCAGTTGGACAGCCTGTTGCAACAGGTGAGTATCTGGGCATTGTCGGAAGTTCAGGCAACTCTACCGGCCCGCATCTCCACCTGGAAGTGTACACCGACAACACCTACACGCAATTGATTGACCCGTATGCGGGTCCGTGCAATTCGTTTAATGGAAGCACAAGTTGGTGGGCATCGCAACAGCCATACAATGTTTCGACACTACTGAAAGCGATGACGCATGGTGCTCCGCCCGCTTTGGGTGGTTGTGCAGGCGCTGAAGCAGAGAACGGCAAAATCAACTTTGTTAATGGCGAAAGAGTGTATTTAGGAAGTTACTACAGGGATCAACAGACCGGTCAGCAAGCCGTTCATACCGTGTACCATCATAATCACACGGTGTATTCGACATGGACGCAAAATTTCAACAACAATTTTTCTTCTTCCTGGTGGTATTATTCTTTTAACCTGCCACCCGCAGCGCAAACAGGCATGTGGCGTTACGAGATCGTATACAATGGTCAATCACCTGTCAATACCTTTTTTGCTGTAAACACAACTGGCTATTCGTTCATAGGTAATGGCAACTGGAATATGGCTACCAATTGGGCCAATGAAGCTCTTCCTCCCGCTGTTTTGCCGGCAGGCAATCATATTATTATTAACCCTGTGGAAGGAGGTGAGTGTGTATTAACAACACCGCAGACCATTATTGCAGGTGCGGTGCTGCGTGTTTACAATGGAAAAACATTGCGTACAACGAATATGATTATCCAATAAGGGTTGGTAAAAACGAGACGGTTAATTTCCTGCAATGATCACACAAGGGGACCTTGGTTAAAAGAAGGAACATGATCCGGCAGATCGCTGTCAATGGCATAAAATTATTACACAGCTTTGACAGCAATTTCAAAGGTCTGGTACACATCGTCGCTCCAGGGTTGCCGGTTTTTAAGGGAGATATTGCCGCTCCCGCTTTGTTCTATTTTAAACACTATTGTTCGTGTGCCGCCGCCACCTATCCCGGCGCTGG
>DASVSM010000225.1:0-3170 GCA_036388115.1 Flavisolibacter sp. | reverse complement strand
CCTGCAAGGCAGGTAATCCATTAACCGTTATTTCTCTTGAGCCGATTGCTTGTAATCCAAATTGCTGCAAGGCAGTACTGGCTGCCTGCTGCAGGTTGGTGCCCTGTGCCAGCATCAGCATCAACATAGCTTTCCCGTCCGGCGAAGCCATCTGTACTTGTTGCGGCGTGTTCTGGTATTGCCAGCCGGTTGGCACCGGAAACTGAAAACGCAGTTGCGGATGATAAAAGACATTGTTCTCCATAAACCCTTCTCTGGGATCTTCTCCGTAAACCATTCCTTCCAGCAAACGCAGGTATGCTTCGCGGTTCACTTTAGGATTGGTGAGCCCTGTTTTTTGTTTCCATTCCGTTGCCAGTTGCGCTACAGTGGTATTACGTTCTCCGGGATCGGGGTGAGTGGACATAAGTGAAGGAAGTTCCTGGCCGGCACCTTCCGACTGGCGTTTCAGGGTATTGAAAAAGCCAGCCATCTCGGTAGCATTAAAACCAAGCTTGGTAGAATATTCCACTCCCAACTGGTCGGCTTCCCGTTCCGCATCACGGCTGTTTTTTAGCAGCAGCAAGCCTAACCCTTGCGAAGCTGACTCTGCAAAACGTCCAAAGTTTGGTGAGAAGATGACGCCAGCCATAATGCCTATCTGCCCAAATGTTGCATTACGTTGCTGGATAACGGTATGCCGTGCAGCAATGTGCCCCAGTTCATGTCCCAACACACCTTCAAATTGCGCTTCGTTATTAAAATGCGCCATAATGCCGCGGGTAAAGTAAACATAACCCGGCGTGGCGAAGGCATTGATAACATTGGAGTTTAGAATACGAAATCCGTAATTGATGTTATTGCGGTGCGAAATGGCGGCCATCTGCTGGCCTTTTTGATTCATGTAACGCTGCAGTGCAGAATCCTCATAGAGGCCAAACTGCCCGATGATCTGCGGATCGCCTTCCTGTCCCATGGCCAGTTCCTGTTCGGTGGATACGGTAACGAGTTGCTTTTTCCCTGTAACGGGATTTCTTGAGCATTGGCTGCAAACAAATACGGTGACTGAAAGCAGCACCGGCAAAAAGATTTTTTTCATTGTGCACGTTTTAATAAGGTAGAGTTATGCAACACCAGTGCCAGCGTTGATGGTCCATAGCCACTAACCTAAAGCAGGTGCACTTCGGAGCGCAATTAGCTAACCCGGTTGTATAAAATCAACAGTTGATACCAACCGCGGTTGTTCTTCGTAACGTTATGTGCTAACTATGCCGGAAACCAAGGATCATGAAACCTGCTCTTCTTCTTTTTGTTTGCCTGCTGATAGCAGCCATTAGCAGTGCACAAAAACTGGAACAATATTGCGAGATGACCGCACAAAACAAACTTTTCAGCCGTAAGGTCACCATTGATGTTGATCACGGCGAGGAGCGGAAGTGGATCTCTTTCAAAGATACCCGTGTAAAAGATGACCTGGGCAAAGTGAAGTCGTTCAATTCAGTTGTGGATGCTCTCAACTTTCTGGGACGGAGCGGATGGAAACTGGTGAATGCTTTTCTGGTAACAGAAGGGTCCATCAATGTGTATCATTACATTTTAAAAAGGGAGTTTGATAAAAGCGAGCTTTCAGAAGACCAGGTAAAGAACTGAGGCCTTTCTCGCTATCTATTCAAATAGAACCGGCAAACTGTCTGCTGTTTTTCATTTAAACATTCTTTAACCAAACAGATTTGCAAAGCGCTATATGGGTAGTCTAAATTCATATGAAAATCATTTTAATTTATGGAATCTTCTTCTGACGATGACGGTGGGGCTGCCACCACCATGCTAACCAAAGCCCTCTTACTTTGCTGCGTCCTTCTTCCTTTCTCCGTTTACAAAAGTTCTCCGACGACAAAAAATTTTCAGACGGTACCCGCACAACAACAAACGGGTTCTCCGCCAGGTACTTCCAATAAACCAGAGAAGAAGGGAAACAAAAAGAAAAACTTTATATCACGTTCGACGATGGCCCCAACAAGGGCACCCGAAATGTGCTATACATTGTACAGGATGAAGGCGTGCCGGTTTCTTTCTTTATTGTGGGTGAACATGTTTTGCGTCGCGAAGCAGGCTAAATTGTGGGACAGTCTGCAAATAGCAAGTCAGATAGAATTGTGTAATCACAGTTACAGCCATGCCCATAGCCGATATGAAAGCTATTATGCACAACCCGATTCGGTAGTGGCTGATTTCAAACGAACGCATGACAGTTTAGACTTGAACAACACCATTGCCCGCACGCCGGGCCGAAACATCTGGCGCATCGATACCTTACAATTCACCGATCTAAAAAAGAGTGCCGTTGCTGCGGATTCTTTGCAAAGGGCTGGTTTCAAATTAATGGGCTGGGACCTTGAATGGCATTTCGATCATAAGACGATGTGCGTGGTAACAACAGCCGAAAAAATGGTAGCGCAGATCGATTCTGTTTTTAAACACAATCGTACAAAAAACAAAGATCACCTGGTATTATTGGCCCATGACCAGGCGTATGCAAAAAGCGAAGACTCTTTTCAGTTGCGGCAGTTCTTTCAATTATTGAAGCAGAAAGATTACGAGCTTTCGCTGGTGACAGATTATCCCGGAGCGGCAAGCGATACGGCTCGGCTGCAATAAACATAGCCGGGAAGAAGGGAAAAATTGGACCTATGATTTTCATCTTATTGCCTTTTCGCCTAGGTTTATTAATTTCTTTGTCCGCTGGCTAACTGGTCATCGTTAGTAACGCCTTTTTCTTGGAAACACTTTGTGTCAGTTTACCAAAGTTCCAAGTAATGTTGAATGATAAAGCCTGGAAGGGCTTGTGGTTGTTGACACCTGTTCAAATGCAGGCTCAATGGTTGGTAACTCTCAGGCCCGTTCCTTTTCAAAGGAGTTAAAGATGCTGTCCGACAACATCAGTTTCTCATTGAAGAATATATAGCTGTGTAATTAGCATGAGATCCGTTCCGGCCTCAGCTATGGGAGTTCAACTTTGTTCTCTTTGGCACGGTCTTTTAACCTCTTCTCTAAAATTCCTTTTATGAAACGAATTTATTTTTTGATCCTGTCTGCTTTTGTTAGCGCAATGGCAATTGCACAGGAAGGTGGTGGTACAACCAATGTGGATGTAAACCTGAAAACAGACAACGGTGCAGGCGGCTTTCCCT
>DASVSM010000224.1:0-4089 GCA_036388115.1 Flavisolibacter sp. | reverse complement strand
GTACTAAAAGTATGGCAGCAAAACTTGCAGAAATCAAATGCACGAAAATCCTGATCGACCACCACCAGGGACCGGACGCAGCATCCTTTAGTTATGGCGTATCAAACACGGGCAAGAGTTCTACCTGCGAGATGGTGTATGATTTTATCGCCGGTTCCGGTCACCGAGATAAGATCAATGTTTTTGTTGCTGAGTGTTTGTATGCAGGCGTTGTTGCCGATACGGGTTCTTTCCGTTTTTCATCCACCCATGCATCTGTACATCACATGGTGGCTTACCTGAAAGAGGTGGGCCTCGAGCATACCAAAGTACATGAGGCCTTATATGATAATTTCCTGGAGAACAGGCTGCGGTTTTTAGGCCATGTTTTAAGCAATCGTCTTGAAGTCAACTATGAGTTGAATACGGCTTTAATGTGGGTTTCCAAACAGGAAATTTTAAAGTACGATATTAAAACAGGCGACACAGAGGGGTTGGTAAACTATCCCCTGTCCATACAGGGAATACAACTCGTTGGGCTGGTTATCGACCGTGATGAAGAAAGGAAATGGAGCTTTCGCAGCAAAGGGAAGTTCGACTGCAACACGTTTGCCCGTAAATATTTCAGCGGTGGCGGTCATTATAATGCCGCTGGTGGTCGCGATGTTGAATCCTTGCAGGACACCGTAAAAAAATTCAAACAAGCTATTGAGGAAAATAGCACTCTCTTACAATAAACAATCAATTAAAAATGAAAGCAACAAAACAGATCCTGTGTGCAGTGCTTGTTTCCGTGGTAGCATTGGCTGCCTGCAAAAACACAGATTACAAAAAAACAAAAGAAGGGTTTCCGTACAAAATTTTCAGCAATGGCAAAGGCGAAAAAATTGCTGTGGGAAACGTGATTCGTTATCATAGAACAGACCGGCTGGAAGATAGCCTGCTTGGTACTTCTTATGGCACACCTGCACAATGGATGCCGATTGCCAAACAAGGCAATGAGGAAAACCCAATGGCAACGTTAATGCTTGAAGCCCGCAAAGGCGACAGTATTTTACTGATCACACCAATCGACTCCATCATTGCAAAGAACCCGCGGGCTGCAGCAGATTCCTTTTTGATTTCAAACAAAGGAAAGAACCTGAAAACAACATTTAAGATTGTAGAAGTATATAAGGACGAACCAACCGCCCGTGCGATCTATGATAGAGAGTCCATTGAGGACAGAGCAAAATTTGAAAAAGAAAGCCTGGCAAGTTTTTTAAAAGATACTGCTACCCTCCGGCAAAAACCATTGGATGAAGCAACAATAGAAGCGTACCTGAGAGCCAAGAATATCACTACCCGGCGATCACCTTGGGGAACCTATATTCAAACGATTACTGCCGGCAATGGTACAAAAGCAAAGCCCGGACAATATGCCATGCTGCGTTATACAGGTAAACTATTCAATGGCCAGGAGTTTGACAGCAATAACAAACCAGGTGGACAGTTAATGCCGATGCAAGTGGGCGCCGGTGGAATAATCAAAGGTTTTGAAGATGGTGTGCTGCAGTTGTCGAAAGGCGAAAAAGCTGTTTTGTACATTCCCTCTGTGACGGGCTATGCAAAGACCGGCTCACAACCAGATCCGCAAACAGGCAAACAGAAAATTGGTCCCAACCAGAACCTTATTTTTGAAATTGAGGTAGTGGATATTACCGATAATCCTGCAGCTCCAACGGCTGGTCTGACAGATTCAACCAGAAAATAATTTTTTAAATAAAACTTTTCCCGACATTTACAGCTCATCGTTTACGATGAGCTGTTTTTTTTCCTGCACTATGTTAACAAGGCTCCGTTTTTAGTCCAACATTCCAATTTCAAACAACGTCTGAAGCCTTTGAAAACAATACGAACCAATTTATTTCTACAAGCTGCCGAACACAATTCTGTTGAAAGGCGAACTTGTTAGGTTACTTCCAAAATAGTGTCGATGAGATGCAAAGAGCAGCGTGAAGCTGCTCTTTATTTTTTGTAGGCAAGAAAGAGGCTGATTGCTTCAGTCGCTTCCTTTACATCGTGCACACGTAAAATAGTTGCTCCGTTTAACAAGGCGATGGTATGCAGAACGGTTGTGCCATTCAGCGCTTTATCGGCGGTTGTTCCTAATGTTTTATATATCGTGCCTTTTCGGGAAAGGCCAACCAATAAAGGTTTTTGTAACTGTTGGAAAAAAGAAAGTTCACGCAGCAATTGAAAATTGTGTTCGATGGTTTTTCCAAATCCAAATCCCGGATCGATAATGATATCATTGATACCGGCGTTTTCCAATTCTTTCAATTTAAAAGCAAGTGTATCAAACACGTCCAATGTTACATTTTTGTATTGCGGATTTTGTTGCATGGTTTGCGGGTCGCCATGCATGTGCATCAATACATACGGCACATGCAAGGAAGCGACGGTTGGTAACAAAAGCACATCAAGTGTGCCGGCACTTACATCATTTACAATTGATGCACCCGCCTGTACAGCAAGTTTTGCTACCGAAGCATAAAACGTATCAATGGAAATAACCTGCTCCGGAAAATTCTTGTGCAGTCTTTCAATGGCAGGAATGACACGCTTTACTTCTTCTTCTTCCGAAACTCTTTCGCTGGCCGGTCTTGTGCTTTGCCCACCCACATCCAGAATAGTAGCGCCGTCGTTGATCATTTGTTCTGCCTTTTGCAATAAGGCAGTGTCATTGGCCAGGCGGCTGTTTACGTAGAACGAATCCGGTGTCAGGTTCAATATCCCCATGACGATCGGTTCTGTGATCGTCAATAGCCGTCCCTTGCAGTTTAGTGTAAACATTAATGCTTGTTCCTTACTTTTGAGCGAAGCTAATACGCCGGTAAATAAAACTAAAAAGTAAAAAAAGACACCCTGCACCAGGCTCACTTTTGAATTTTTACTTTTTACATTCGGGAAGAAAACAGAATTCATAATCAACCATGTCCACCAGTAAACAATACGAGAACATTATTCGGCAGTGCGAGGATATCTTTATTAAAAAGACAACAGACTACGGCACGTCATGGCGGGTTTTACGGCATATTTCCGTTGTGGACCAGGTCTATATCAAAGCCTATCGCATCAGAACAATACAGGAACTGGGCCATCAAAAAATTAGTGATGACATACCGGGCGAATTCATTGGGATCATCAATTATTCGATCATTGGACTGGTTCAGTTGGAACTAACCGAAGAAGACGAGGAAGAGCTAAGCCCCGGTGCCGTGAAGGTGTTGTACGATAAATACGCGGACAACGCAAAAGCCCTGATGCAAAGTAAGAATCATGATTATGGCGAAGCCTGGCGGCAAATGAGCCAGGAAAGCTTTGTTGATCTGATCCTGATGAAACTGCAACGGATGCGGCAGATACTTGCCAATAAAGGAAAAACGTTGATCAGCGAAGGCCTGGATGCTAATTACTACGATATGATCAATTATGCCGTATTCGCTATGATTCTCCTGGAAGAAAAAAAATCAATTCCTGTATGAAAACTGCGGTTCGACTCGTTCAAATTTTTGTAGGCGTTTTGTTTATTATATCCGGGCTGGTAAAGGCCAATGATCCTATTGGACTCAGCTATAAAATGCAGGAGTTTTTTGAGCTTTGGAATGAGGGCTTTGCACAGGGCTCATTTGTAAGAAATACACTTCAATTCTTTCATGGCCAGTCATTGACACTTTCCGTTATCATGATTACGTTGGAGATTGTGGCAGGAGTGGCACTGTTAGTTGCCTGGAAGAAGAAGGCTGTTTTGTGGCTGCTTCTTTTGCTGATCGTGTTCTTTACTTTTTTAACCGGGTATGCATATCTGTCGGGTAAGTTCACCAATTGTGGCTGTTTTGGCGATTGCCTTCCTATTACACCCTTCACATCGTTTATAAAAGACATTATACTGCTGGTCATGATCATTTTTTTAGTGGCCGGACAACGTTTCATCAGGACAGTGTTCAACCAGCGGATGCAGATCGCCATACTTAGCCTGAGCCTTGTGCTCAGCCTTGTGTTGCAATGGTATGTTCTGAATTATTTACCCCTTGCTGATTGTTTGCCATTTAAAAAAGGAAACAATAT
>DASVSM010000223.1:0-3961 GCA_036388115.1 Flavisolibacter sp. | reverse complement strand
CTTCCTTCGGATCGGGAAGCTTTGAACTGCGGATATTGATGACCGCCTGCGAGATTGCCTGTATGCTCAGGTCTTTCACACCCATTGTTTCCAGTTCTTGCTGAATAGCACCATACGCCGTTTGAAAAAAAGGCTTCTTATCAAGGCGATAGGTGACGGAAGTAATGACAAACTGGCCCCTGTATTTTCGTTTGAAAACGCTTTCGCGGTAGCCAAATTCACAGTCGCTGAGCGAAAACCTGACAACAGTTTTATCATTGAGATGATAAGCTTCCAGTTCTTCAAAAACATCTTTGATCTCCACACCATAGGCGCCGATGTTTTGCATGGGTGACGCACCAACATTACCCGGAATAAGTGAAAGGTTTTCCATTCCGGCAAACTCATTGCCTACACAATACATCACCAGCTTGTGCCAGTTCTCTCCGGCGCCTGCTTTTACATAAACGTGGTCGTTGTCTTCTTTTATCACTTCTATACCGCTGATTTCGTTCTTCAACACCACGCCATCTACATCTTTTGTCAGCAGGATATTGCTTCCTCCACCAAGTATTAGTTTCGACGACTGATTTGTGACGATAGGACCGAGAAGCAATTCGTTCAACTCCTCCACACTACCGAAACCGGCAAAACATCTGGCTTTTGCGTCAATGCCAAAGGTGTTATAGGGTTTTAGCGAGATATTTTCCCGAATTTGCATAGCAGCAAGAATACAAAATTTTATGCAGGGAAAAACGGCGGCAGTTATTGGTTCTACAGGACTGATCGGAAACCAGTTAGTACAAGTATTGACCAAAGACAAAGGCTTCGATACCATTAGAATATTGGTGAGGCGGCCGGTGACACCAATAAGTGCAAAGGTTGAAATGAAACTGGTGAATTTTGATGAACCGGAATCGGCAAAACTGGCTATTGACGGAAGCGATGCCGTGTTTTGTGCGGTTGGCACTACGCAGAAGAAAGTGAAAGGCGATAAGCAGGCTTACCGCAAAGTGGATTATGACATTCCCGTAAATGCGGCAAGGTTCTGTGCCGAAACGCAATGTTCCAGCTTCCAATTGGTTTCTTCAGTTGGCGCCGATAGCAAGAGCAATAATTTCTATTTGAGATTGAAAGGTGAAGTGGAAGACGCGGTACGGAGCTACGCCATCCCAAGCGTAAGTGTTTTTCGTCCCTCTATTTTATTAGGAAACAGAACTGAATCAAGGCCAGGTGAAAAGATAGGCCAGGGGGCCATGAGTTTCTTTGCTTTCCTAATGGTTGGCGGATGGGAAAAGTACCGGCCAATTGAAGCGGAGTATGTTGCCAAAGCAATGATAGCTGCTGCACATGAAATGAAACCAGGCTACTCTGTCTGTGAATACGCTGCCATCAGGCAGCAGGCATTTGACTATGATGGGAGATAGAATTATTGCGCATCTACGTCGGATATGATGATCACTTTTTTGAATTGCTTGAACGTATGCAGGTTTGCACACTCTTTTGAAATATCGTCTTTACACTTGGCGATCATCTGCGCATCGCGGGGCAGTTTCAGCAGCATCTCCATCAGGAACATTCCCCGTACACGGTTAATAACCGGTTCCGCCGGACCCACAATATTTTTCTTGTACAAAAAGTCCATGGCTTTAGCGAAACTATATGCAGCGGCATAACAAACATCTCTTTCCTTATGCTTGAAATGAATATGAATGACCCGTGAAAAAGGCGGATAAAAAAATTGTTTTCTTTTTTCAATTTCCTCCCTGTACATGCCCACGTAATCGTGGTGGGCCACATGCAGCAGAACAGGATGTGTTGGGTTCATCGTTTGTATCAACACCTTTCCCTGGCCTTCTCTCCTTCCGGCCCGTCCGCTTACCTGCTCCATCAGTTGAAAGGCTCTCTCGTTAACCCTGAACTCGGCAAAATGCAAAAGGCCATCCGCATCCAGTATGCCCACAAGATCCACGTTATCAAAATCAAGCCCCTTTACTACCATCTGCGTACCCACCAGCACGTCAATTTTCCTTTGCTCAAATTGCTGGATCAGTATGTCGTGTGCATTTTTATTTTTCACCGAGTCAAAATCCATCCGGCTAACCTTCACACCCTGTAACTCCGTTTCCAGTACTTCTTCAATCTTCTCTGTACCAAAACTGCGTTGCACCAGTTTGTCAGTGCCGCAGGCCATGCAAGTGGTAACAGGCGGATAGATATTGCCGCAGTAGTGGCATTTCAGTTTGTTGGATTGCTTGTGGTATGTTAGCGACACATCGCAATTGCGGCACTCGGCAATCCAACCGCAAACCGTACATAACTGGTAAGGCGAATAACCACGCCGGTTTTGAAAAAGAATAACCTGTTTTCCCCTTGCAACAGTTTCCTTTATTTCATCCAGCAGTCGCGGCGAAAACATGATTTTTTCTCCCGGCTTATGCGCAATGGTCCGGCTGTCGATGTACTCAATGGAAGGAAGCTTTACCTCACCAAAACGCTCCGCAAGTTCTGCCATGCCGTATTTATCTGACTTGGCATTGAAGTATGTTTCCAGGCAGGGAGTGGCGCTGCCCAACAAGACTTTTGCACCGGTTAAAGACGCCATGTAGATCGCGGCATCGCGGCCATGATAACGCGGTGCAGGGTCCTGTTGTTTGTAGGAGGAATCATGTTCTTCATCGCAAATGATCAGGCCCAGGTCCTGGTAGGGAAGAAAGAGTGAACTCCTTGCACCGAGCACAATTTTCATTTCACCGGTCTTCACCTTATTCCATATCTCCACTCTTTCGTTCTGGCTGAACTTGGAGTGGTAAATGCCAATGTAACCGCCAAAGTGCTTTTGAAGTCGCCGGATGATCTGCGAGGTAAGTGCAATTTCGGGCAGCATGTACAGCACCTGTTGTCCTCTGCGTATGCTTTGTTCAATGAGTTTAACGTAAACGTGCGTTTTTCCGCTGGAAGTAATACCGTGCAAAAGGCAAACCTGTTTGGCGGCAAAGCATTCCTGCACCTTCTGCAGCGCCTCGGCTTGTGCCGGCGTAAGCTGAAAATCAATGTTCACATCTTTGGGTGCATATTGTATGCGGTCGATGCTTCTTTTCTCAATGCGCAGAATATCTTTTTCAACCAATCCTTTCAATTGCGCATCCGTGGCATTTGCCTTCGCCAGCAAGTCCGTCTTTGTTACCTCGCCCTGCGTTTTCATCAGGTGCAGGTAAGCAAGCAGCAGTTCCATTTGCTTTGGCGCCCGGCCCCAATTGTTCAGCAAAGCAGAAAGCCTGTCCTCGTCATGGTATTCGTTCGTCAGCAAAACGAAGGTTTCTTTTTTTGCATTAAATGTTTGCTTCAACGACTCCCAGACAAAACAAACTTTTTTACCAATCAGGCGGTTAACAATGGGATAAACATGCGGCACATCCAGGATCTGCTGTACTTCCGTCAGGCGCAGTTCGTGTTTCATGTGAAGGGCTTCAGCCACCAGGTATTCATCATTATCCAGCTCTGAAAAATCATCGCCGAATTCCTCGTTGAAGATCAGGATCGTTTCACTTGACAGTTTGAAATGCGAGGGCAGGGCGGCCGCCATTACTTCACCTTCGGTACACATGTAGTAGTCGGCCATCCACTCCCACAACTGTAATTGGAAGCGATGAATAACGGGTTCGGGATCAAGCAGGTTCAGAATATCCTTTGCCTCAAAACTTAGCGGTTCTTGGTTGTGAATGCGCTTGACGATGCCGGCATATTTTTTATTCTTACCCAGGTTTACTTCTACCCGGCAGCCCACGGCAATACCTTCCAGCATTTCATCAGGTATGTGCCAGGTGTAGTTCTTCGGAAGCGCAAGGGGTATAATGACTTCAGCAAACATGAAGGGTGTAAAAATAAGCTGTGGGGTTGATTTACCGGGGGTATGAGGAAAACTTATGGACTAGGGGCCAGTGCTGCTATTGAGCGTTCGTTGCGTCGCACAGCGTGTACG
>DASVSM010000222.1:0-3501 GCA_036388115.1 Flavisolibacter sp. | reverse complement strand
CATTAAAATAAAAAACCGAGTCCCTTTAACACTTTTTCTGTATCTGACATATCCCCGATCAGTCTTCGCTCCGGCAAAGGTTGTTTCCTGATCAGCAGGGGAAGTGCAATAATCTGTTCTTTTTCAGCCAGCTCCTGTTGCTGGTATACATCAATGATCTCCAGCCAGTAGTTGCCCTTTAGATGTTCTTCACAAATTTGCTTGACATTGGCTACCGCTCTCACCGAATTGGGGGTAGCGCCGGTGATGAACAATTGAAGAACATATTCACAGGCTCCACTTGCAGCACCAACCGCATGTTCTTCTTTCTTTTGCATACTACTTCTTTACGGGGCGGATGTTCAAACCTACCAGTACCTTCTCCTCGTTGGAGAGGTCGCCGATGATCTTACGGATTGGTACAGGCACTTTCCGTACCAAGGTTGGGATGGCCAGTATCTGGTCACCAGCCGCCAATTGCGGATGTATAAGCAGATCAATGACTTCAATGTTGTATTCATCCTTTAAATGCTCCTCACAGTAACGCTTGAGGTTGGTTAATGCGGTTACTGATTTTGGGGTATTACCGGCGATATATAGCCGCAATTCCATTTTGAACTCTTTCTTTGCTGTTGCTTTACTTGCTTTTGCCATTGCCTGCGTTTTTGGTGAGCCTGGTTTGTACCATCTGGTTCCGGTTCTTTTCCATGATCTCTTTCTTCAGGTCCTCTTCGATGTAGGACTTGTTCAGTTCGTCCTGCACCGAATCAAACTCCTCCTGCAGCGAGGCAATTTTGGCCTCCAGCACTTTCCGCTTCCGTCGTATTTCGATATCCTTGCGGCTTAACGCATGGGTTCGCATCACGGCGCCGGTTACTTCGTTCAATATCTGCGCCTCCCTTGCTGAGCCAGTGAGAACCCCTTCAGGACCGAGGTATACGTCTACCAGGTCAAGGCCTGTATCGGTGATAACAAACTCTCTTACCTGGTTGGAATGTTTCATTCCACGGGACTTCATAATGTACATGCCGCGGTTACGTTCACCATTCGATTCAATATCGCGTACCAGCAACCAGGCATCCACAAGGGATGATACGCCTTCGTCGGTTTGTTCGTTTACGATCGTGTTTAACGATAAGGCAGTAAACATGACCGTGATCTGTTCTGCCTGCAAAAAATCAATCAGCCTCACCAGCATCGATTTTACTTCGCTCACCGTGCCCACGGTCACCAGGTTAGTAATGGGGTCAAGAATAACTGTTCTGGGCTTGAACTTCTTTATCTTTTTGTGGATGTCCACCAAATGCATTTCCAGTCCATATAATGTCGGACGTGACGCAAACATCTGCAGCAGGCCCTTGTCAACATGGGTTTGAAGTTCGATGCCAATAGAACGCATGTTGCGCATGATCTGCTGCGGCGATTCTTCAAAGGCAAAATAAATGCACCGCTCTTTGCGCTGGCAGGTTTCATTGGCAAAGATGGCAGCCAGGCTGGTTTTGCCGGTGCCGGCCGTACCCGAGACAAGGACCGAGCTGCCCCTGAAAAATCCCTTTCCGCCAAGCATTTTGTCCAATGCAGGAACACCGGAAGAAATGCGTTGCGATGAGACCGGGTAACTAAGCAGGAGCGAGGTAACCGGCAAAACGGAGATGCCCTCTTCATCAATTAAAAAAGGATATTCGTTGGTGCCATGCAATGATCCGCGGTACTTGACGATACGTAAAAGCCGTGTGGAGATTTGATTGGCGACACGGTGGTCCAAAAGGATGACACAGTCAGACACATATTCTTCAAGGCCCTGGCGGGTAAGGGTGCCCTCGCCTTTTTCACCGGTAATGATGGCTGTTACGCCTTTTTCCTTTAGCCAGCCAAATAAGCGGCGTAACTCTGCCCGCAGGATACCCTGGTTATTCAAGCCGGAAAAAAGATTTTCAATTGTATCCAGCACCACACGGGTGGCTCCGATGCTGTCTATTGCGTAGCCCAATCGAATGAACAGACCATCCAGATCGTATTCGCCGGTTTCTTCTATTTCGGTACGGTCAATGTGCACATGGTCTACTTTAATCAGCCCGTCCTTTTGCAGCTTCTTCAGATCAAAGCCAAGTGAGGCCACATTTACTTCCAGTTCATCGGCTTTTTCTTCAAAGGCCATAAACACACCGGGTTCGCCAAATTCTATGGCGCCACGAATGATAAACTCCAGCGATAATAATGTTTTACCTGAACCGGCTGCTCCGCATACCAGGCTAGGTCGTCCGGCAGGCAAACCACCGCCCGTGATTTCATCGAGGCCTGTGATACCGGTAAGAGTTTTTGGCAACGGCTTCAGCGCCGAAGATTGTTTTTTTGATTTCAGAGGCATAAGGTGAAGGGTGTAATGAATAAATGGTTTTAAATGTACGCCTTTCTATAACGAGCAGGGAATTATATTGTTGGGTTGAAACGGGCCGAAGCATTCCTTAGCAACACGTGATTACGATGGAAAGCTTGTTGGGCGGCACTATGGCTGCATCCATCCTTTTCCCTTATTCGTACATTCAGATATGATAAGGGCGTTAACTTCTTTTCTTTCTGTCTGTTTGTTTTTCTGTTGCAGTAAAAAGACGGCGGTAGTGCCTGCATACACACCACCTAGGGATACCGTTTCCTTTTCTTCTACCGACACGGCGAAGAGCTTTCTGGCATTGGGCGATTCCTATACTATCGGGCAATCGGTAGCGGCTACTGAAAGATTTCCGGCACAAATAGTTGCCCTGTTGAAATCATTACGTATCAAGGTATCTGACCCGGTTTACATTGCACAAACAGGCTGGACGACAAGCAACCTGCAGGCGGCCATCACTCTGCAGAACCCTTTACCAACTTACGACGTGGTAACGCTGTTAATTGGTGTGAACGACCAATACCAACACCTTGACACAGGAGGTTATGCACAGCGCTTTACCCAACTACTGGCAAGAGCAATAGAACTGGCACAAGGAAGAAAGGAAAGGGTGTTTGTGCTTTCCATACCCGATTACAGTGTAACACCATTTGTGTCGGCAACCGATAAGCCAAGGGTGCGTATGGAAATAGAACAGTTTAATGCAATCAACAAACGGATCACTATAGCTTATGGTGTAAGCTATACCGATATCACACCATCAACCCGGCAGGCCGGAACAAATGCGGCACTGCTCGCAAACGATAATCTTCATCCGTCCGGATTGGAATATAAAAAATGGGCAGAGATGCTGCTTCCTAAAATAAAAGCGGTGCTGCAGTGAGCCAGTGCTACATCCCATAATTAATGATTTAGATGTAGAGTAACGCTACACAACTATTGAATACCATGCTCCTGCCAAAAGTTTGAAAGAATACAAATGAAGGCTTAGATTAGAGTTTATCTCAAAAATACCTTAGCAGCATGATGACGGCTGCGAGGTAGATGAAAGCCTGGAAGTTTTCTTGTTTTCGTTCCCATCGAACAAGACACCTTCTAAAGTTTTGCAGCCAGGCAAAGAATCGCTCAACCGT
>DASVSM010000221.1:0-1709 GCA_036388115.1 Flavisolibacter sp. | reverse complement strand
AACGAGGAACGGTTTGCCATTCTCTTTGTAGGCGGAAAGTTTCGGATGAAAGACTGGGGACGGAAGAAGATCTATTACGGCCTGAAAGAAAAGGGTGTGGGGGACTACATCATCAAAAGGGCGATGAAAGAAATTGATGATGATGTTTACAATAAAACCTTAGAAAAACTGGCCGGGAAAAAATATGATTCACTGAAAGGGGAACAATACCTTATTCGCAAGAAAAAGACAATGGACTATTTATTGCAGAAAGGTTATGAGCCCGAACTGGTGACTGGCGTGGTCAACAGTTTTGGAAAAGAATAATTTATTTTTAATTGCAAATAGCGGTGATGAAATACCTGTTGTTGTTTTATTTTTCAATTCTGGCGCTGCCTGCTTTTTCGCAGGCTGATACGGCTGGCAGAGCCATTGAGCCCGACATGGAAACCAGTTTTGAGAATTATGAACTGCTTCTGATTGCTGTTCTTGGTTTACTGCTTTTAATGGGATTACGTTTTTGGTTCAAGCGAACAAGAAAAAATAAGTAGCATCTTATCTCCTTCCTACTTCCGCATTCAAATTTCAAATATTAATCAGCAATCCGCACCTTTGACGCCTATAAACGTTTCCTGTGCGCAAACTCCCTGCTGAACTGATCATCGCCATTCTTTCATTTATCTTATTTGTTCCTTTTCTGGGAACCACACACCTGTTTGATTGGGACGAGATCAATTTTGCCGAAGCAAGCAGGGAGATGCTGGAAACCGGCAATTATGCCATTCCGCAAATTGGCTTTGAGCCTTTTTGGGAAAAACCGCCGCTGTTCTTTTGGCTGCAGGTTATTTGCATGAAGATCTTTGGCGTGAATGAATTTGCTTCTCGGTTGCCGAATGCCGTTTGCGGAATCCTGACGTTGATCCTTCTTTACCGCTTAGGAAAAAAACTGGTGAATGAGCAGTTCGGCTGGATGTGGACATTGATGTATGCAGGATCATTGCTGCCGCAGTTCTATTTTAAGTCGGGCATCATCGATCCCTGGTTTAATCTCTTTATTTTCTTGGCTGTTTACCAGTTGGCTGCCTACAGCGACACCAGAAATGAACGGCCCGTGAAAAGAATTTTGCTAGCTGGTTTGTTCACTGGTTTAGCTGTAATGACGAAAGGCCCGGTAGCCCTCTTGATCGTTGGCTTGTGTTATGGTGTTTTTGCACTGATTAACAGGTTCAGGAACTTCATGAAGCCGCTTCATATTTTGTACTTTCTGCTGGTAACAATGCTTGCAGGTGGTATCTGGTTCATGGCTTTATTGGCCAATGGTCAACAACACATCATTACTGAATTCATTGTTTACCAGGTACGCTTATTTCAAACCGAAGATGCAGGGCATGGCGGACCGTTCTTTTATCATTTCATTATCTTATTGATCGGCTGTTTCCCTGCCGCGGCATTGAGTTTGTTGTCCATGCGCATTGGAAAACGAACGAACGAGACACCGCGCCATTTTCATTTGTGGATGATGCTTCTTTTTTGGGTCACGTTGTTGTTATTTTCCATTGTAAAGACCAAGATTGTTCACTATTCATCACTTTGCTATTTTCCGCTGAGCTATCTGGCGGCTATCAGTTTTTATCACCTGTACCGGCGCAAATGGAATCTGCCTGCCTGGAACAAATGGCTGCAATTTGGCACAGGGCTGATCTTATCATTGTTGATTATTGCAGTAACGT
>DASVSM010000220.1:0-5362 GCA_036388115.1 Flavisolibacter sp. | reverse complement strand
CAATTAGGCGGGAGATATTCCGCTATCGCACGACAGCATCAAACTGGCAAAATGATGCTGAAGAGAGGCTAGCAAAAGCAGTGGAAGAGATCACCCGCCGCACCATGCGGACCGAAGTGAATTTGTCAGCCCTGGTGCCTTATGATAAAACAAAAGGCTTTCCTCCATATACGAATGCTTCCGGTGGTGATGATGGTTTTAGCTGTCTTAGTCCTGACCGTTATGTGGAGGTCCGCCTGGCCGATCAGCTACGTTTTTTTCAACGGAAGACAGTAAAGCTGGAAAGGCAGCTACGGCGTCTTTATTGGCTCACATTTGTTATTGGCGGCATTGGTACTTATCTGGCCGCTATTGGCATGCAGGCATGGGTGGCCCTGACCACTTCAATGGTGGCTGCCTTTGGAACGTATCTTGGTTATCGCCAGACAGAAAGCACACTTACGAAATACAACCAGACCGCCACTGATTTGGCGAATGTAAAAGCCTGGTGGGATGCTTTGTCTGCGGAAAACCAGGCCGAGCAGGAAAACATCAATTCGCTGGTCAATCATACGGAACAGGTTTTACAATCGGAACTCGATGGTTGGGTGCAGCAAATGCAAAATGCACTGGCGGGTCTCAGGAAAGAACAGGAGCCTCCAAAAACCGGGGTAGAAGTAGTAGCCACAACAGCAGTGACTGAGCAACTCACCGTTACGCAAACCAAAACGGAAACCGCATCGGTAGTAGCAAAAACAGTGGAGGTCAGGGAAACGGAGGAACTGGCCGCGGAAGAAGTGGCGCTGGCGGGTGAGCAGGAAACGGAAGTGAATACAAGCAAAGCAACACCAGTCGAAAAGGTTAAACCCATAGGCCAGTTTGAATAAACACCGCAGTCATAAATTATTTCTGTTCGTATAAAGCATTTTCAGTTCTTGTTCTACATCCCTTAGTTATTCACAAAAACAAATTTTATATCATGATTACCGACAACCAGTTCACCGCCAGCGCAAAAACACTTAACGTTGAAGTAGCCGCCATTAAGGCCATAGCAGAAGTAGAAAGCAGCGGCGATGGCTTTCTTGCCGATGGTAACCCGAAAATTCTTTTCGAGCCGCACATTTTCTGGAAACAGCTTCGCCAGAAAGGAATCGACCCGAACCTGTTTATGGAGGAGAATGCCGACATTCTATACCCGGCCTGGAAACCCGGCGCTTACGGACCGGTGAGCAAACAGCACGAACGCATGGAAAGAGCCGCTAAGATCAATCGTGATGCAGCGTTGTTGTCTGCCAGTTGGGGAAGGTTTCAGATTATGGGCTTCAACTGGAAAGCCTGCGGCGCTACTAACCTGCAGGAGTTTATTAATGATATGTACAAAGATGAAGATGCGCAACTGCATCGTTTTACCATCTACATCAAAAGTACTTTTCTGGATGATGAATTAAGAAACCATGATTGGGCCGGCTTTGCAAGAGGGTACAACGGACCACAGTACACCCGTAATAAATACGATGTGAAACTCAAAAACGCCTATCTCAAATACAAAGGCCAGGTAGCCACCAATTAGGATGCGTTTGCATTCTTCTTCCTAACAGCAAAAAACTTGTATGAATAAAATTTTATCAGAACAGAGCGACTGGGACGAGCTACTTGATTTCATTTCCGAAAAACAATTAACGCCGGTACTTGGCCGGGAGATCTACAAGTTTAAACAGAATGATGCATTGCTTCCGCTGGATGAATATTTGTCCAAACAACTTTTGGAACTCAACAAGGTAACCGATCAACCTTCAATTGGCTTAACAAGAGCTGTGAGTTACCTGGTGAATGAAAGAAAACTGAAGGCCATGGACGTCACAAGGAAGCTGAAAACAATGGTGAAAGAAATCAGTTTTGAATTTCCTGTACTGGCCGAATTCCTGAGCATTACAGATTTAGATTATTACGTTAACACGGCCGTTTACAACAATGTGCTGGAACAGTCGTTCACGGCTATCAGGAACCAAAAGCCGGCATCGATCAATTTCTCCATCAACGAACCTTTTTCTGATTGCGACGACCTTGGAAAGCTGAAGGAGCCTTTCGTCTTCAACGTATTTGGGTCTATTCTGAATACAGTAGATGCTGCATTGAGCGAAGAAGACATGCTTGAGTACACCGGCTACTTTAAAGAGAAGATGAGTAATGCCGCCAACCTGATTAATGCGCTTCGCAACCATAACCTGTTATTTGTAGGCTGTGCATTTCCCGAATGGATGGTGCGTTTTATACTCCGGCTGTTATCCAATGAACCAATGCATGACTGGGGAACAAAGCGAACCATCATTATTGTGAACGATGACTTGAACATTAAAACGGAACAGTACGACTTCCTGAAGAATTTTGATGTTGTTATCTATGAGGGAAATACAAACCAGTTCGTTAGTCAGCTTTATTCGCAATGGAAGCAAAAGAACCCGTCGGCACTTAAACCAAAACGCATCTTCCTTAGCTATACAACAAAAGACCGGGAAGCAGTGGAAACATTAAAAAAATCTCTGGAAGGGATTGAGAATGTTACCTGTTGGTACGACAACCGCGAGATACAGCCGGGAGATGATTTCAAAACCGAGATCGCAAAGAACATCAAGTCGGCTGATCTTTTTATACCGCTCATTTCAGCCAATAGCCTGATGCACAAAGACGGGTATGTGCAACTGGAATGGATCACGGCCGACAATGTAAACACCTTTCGGAAAATTGATGGCAATACAAAAAAGTACCTGGTGCCGGTAGTGATCGACGATACCAATCCGTATGATGTGAACGTACCGAAATATTTCTCAGAACTCAGCATCGGAAAAGTTCCGCAAGGAAAGCCGGGAGATGAGTTTATCAGCCAGATCCGCGAATCACTGAGCCTCACTTAACAGTACAATATGCCAACATTAACGCAAGAACCACCTAACAAGGCAGTGCAGCCTTTATTCATCGGGCTGCAATCATACACGGAGGCCCAATCGGAACAATTTTACGGACGGGATGATGAAATTGACCGTCTGACGAATCTTGTCAAGGCCAACACACTCACTATTGTTTTTGGTAAATCGGGAACAGGTAAAACATCCTTGCTGAATGCCGGGGTATTTCCGCGTTTGCGAAAAGACTATTGCCTCCCATTCCGCATACGGCTGGAGTTTAGTGATGACAGTCCGGACCTTGTTACGCAGATAAAAAACACCCTTTCGGCCGAGATTGACAAGTACGGGTTCAAGGTCGAATCTTACCCGTCAACCCAAACATTGTGGGAATATTTTCACCAGGAACAATTATGGAAAAGCGTTACTCCCATATTGATCTTCGACCAGTTTGAAGAAATTTTTACACTGGGAAAGAAGAGCCAGCGTTTTGGTGCAAAAGAACTGGCTGATTTCTGGGAAGAGCTAGCCGACCTGATTGAAAATTCTATCCCTGAAAAACTAAAGGATCATTTTCTTAATCAAAAAGAAGAAGTCACCTTTAATTACAAGGCGCAAAAGGTAAAGACCTTGTTTTCTTTCCGGGAAGAATTTCTGCCGGAGTTTGAAAGCATCACTGCCAAAATTCCGTCCATCAAATACTCACGCTTTCGCCTGATGCCGATGAATGGCGACCAGGCTTACCAGGTTATCACTAAAACATGGAAAGAAAAGATCTATGCAAGCGAAGCACATAAGATCGTTGGCTTTTTTGCCAGCGAACAGGAAAAGGATTTACCGTATGAAGCATTGGAGATCGAGCCCTCGCTGTTAAGCCAGGTATGTTCTTTTATCGATAGAGAACGACTGCTGCAAGGGATGGATAAAATGTCTGCCGAGTTTCTTAACAAGTACCCGAAAGACATCATCTTAAGTTCCATCTACTATGAAGTTCTTACCGAAAGTAATGCTGCCATTATCGGAAACTCTCAAAGTATTGATAAGCCATCAGTATCAGCAGAAAAGCCGGTGAACGAGTTTATAGAAGATAAACTTATTACCGATGAAGGCTACCGCACAAAATATGTGTTGAGTGTGCAGGATGAAAAAATAAAACCGGGTATTGAAGTTTTAAAAGCGAAATATTTTGTTCGGGATGACGGGAAATCTGTTGAGCTGACACACGACGTACTAACGCCGCTAATTAAAAGGGACAGGGAGGCCAGAAGAAAAAGCCTTGCGATGGCTATAGCTAAAAGAAAGGCGACCAGAAGGGCGGTCTACATTGTTGGTTTGGCGCTTACCGCTGCCGTTGTGATCTGGTATTTAACAGCCAACGAAGCAATACAGAAAAAAAAGCAGGCCGAAAAAGAGTATGCTGCATTAGAACAAAAGCTCAAAAAAGATTCCGCATCACTGGCATCACTGGAAGATTCCATCAAAGTAAAACAAAAGAACCTCAAGAACATCGGGCAGGAAAGGGGAGCTACGGAAGACGGAAGCGGCGGAACTAACGGCGACACCTCCATTAGCCGTGTTACCGATACGATACAGGACTTGCTGTTACAAAAGGGGATTCTAACCGTAAGGCAAACGGAGCTCGAAAATGAAAAGTCAGCATTAGAAAGTAGTATCGCCAAAAAGAACAAAGAGATAGATGATTTTATCAATTATCAACGAAGACTGGATTCTGCCAACATCGATGCAAAAAGATCGATCCGTTTTTTGCAGGAACGTTTAAGAGATAATCTGGCCGCGTTGGAAGCAACGACCAACAGGTACAACAACATGGTCAAATTTCACAACGATTACATCGTTCAGGTATCGAAGAAGGACCTTGTTGAGGAAGAAGATACCACCTCCGACATGTTATATGATACCAATAGCCTGCACATAAATCTCCAATATGCTTCGGTAAAAAAAGGGCAGTCAAAGGCGCCGAAAAACCTACGCATTTACCTGATCCCCGATAACGGTTCTAATAAAAATATCATTAGAGACGCAAAGACCTACGAAATGTATTGCAATGAATTAAACCTCGACAAAGCGAAGGGCCGGAAGATTGCACGCTTCAAAGATGGTGCTTATAAGTTCTATGATGTTCCCCCCGGAAAGTACCTGGTTAAAATTTGTACATATTATGGAGGCTATTATACGTATACAAGAAAGAGGAGCGGGAATGATATCGTCTCCTGGGAAGCCGCGCCGCCAGTGCAATAAAGAGCAAACAATTTTAGAAAAGTGTGTTTAGCCTCTTCAAAGTGTTCCGTAGCAGCAAGAATTTTGGCAAATACTCCCATACTCAAGGCAAAGCAACCGGGCGGTATCAGCTAAAAGGAAAGGTTTATCATAGTTTTAAAGTAGACCGGACGAAGTACAACACACATCCCCAAAATCGGGATATTCTTTAATGCATTCCTCTTAAAAGGAGCAGCTATTGCAGA
>DASVSM010000219.1:0-13815 GCA_036388115.1 Flavisolibacter sp. | reverse complement strand
AAGCTGGGACAAGATCCGCCACTCAGCGGCTCTTTTAAATTTCAGTTTGAACTCGGTACTTTTTATTCCCGGAACATCACATCGGATTCGGCTACCGGTATCGGCCGCTATTCCGATCCAGAACTGGCCCGTGCATTACGCCATGGCGTTCGTCCGGATGGCGAAGCGTTACTCCCCTTTATGCCTTTCCAGCATTTGTCCGATGAAGATCTGGGCGCCATTATTTCCTACCTGCGCAGCACCAAACCTGTTCGCAACGAAGTGCCCCAAAACGATTATACCGTGATGGGGAAAGTGATCAAAGCTTTTGTGCTGAAGCCCGAAGGTCCCAAAGAAGAAATTCCTAAATCGGTGAAACCAGACTCATCAGCAGCCTACGGTAAATACCTGGTCATGTCGGTTGCCAACTGCGGCGGCTGTCATACCAAGCGGGATAAAACAGGGCAGCCTGCAGGCGAACCGCTGGCTGGCGGAAATCCGTTTAATGAAAAAGGACTTCCCACCCTTACACCACCAAACCTCACACCCGATCCCACTTCCGGAAGAATTTATGGCTGGAGCCAGGAAGCCTTCGTTAAACGCTTTCGTATGGGCCGAAGTTTCAAGCATAGCCACATGCCATGGGAATCGTACAACCGCATGACAGATGACGAACTAAAAGCCATTTATAATTACCTGAAAACCGTAAAACCGGTGAACACCACTGTAAAAAAATAAGCAGTTGGTTATACATATTCATGCGATCAAAAAAGAAAAGGAGAGCAGACTGCTCTCCTTTTTTCACATGCTTATGCGATTTTACAAACCACCGTACGACGATAGTTTTGTTGCCACCATTCAACAAACAATGCATAAAATATTTTTAGTACTGGCACTGGTACTTGCTTTTGTTTCCTGCAAAAAAGAAAAAAGGGATTGTCCCTCTACCACTGAACAGACTTACAATCTTGCAGGCTTCGACCGTATTTCAGCCGGCGAAACCTTTACTCTTTCAGTTAAACAAGGCGCGGCTTTCAGCATTAAGGCAAAAGGCTGCAGCAACGACCTTAATGATCTCCAGGTATCTGTTGAACAAAATGGCACGCTTGTCATTCGTTATAACAATTATGAAAATGACAGGTACCGGGTTGATTTTGAAATGACACTGCCAATACTGAGAAGCATTCATTTGAGTGGTGCTGCAACAGGTAATGTGGCCGGGTTTGCACAGCAGGCCACGCATCTGAATACTGTTTTAAGCGGCACTGCAAAATGTACCGTTGATCAAATGCCCGGCCTGGTAGACGCTGACCTTTCCGGCACAAGCGAATTGAATTTAACAGGACCAGCAACGGATATCATTGCACATCTTTCCGGCAATTCAAAATTGAATGCTTATCCGGCTACTGTTGATGATGCTGACATCTATACGTCAGGTACCGCAAAGGCCTATGTGCTGGCACAAAAAAGCCTGGTGGCCCTGGCTTCCGGTGATAGTCGCATCTATTACAAGGGCAACCCAATAACTGTCAGTATCGAACAATCAGGAACAGCAAAAGTGATCAAAGAATAAGACAGTGCCACAAGAAAACTACAAACACAACGTTTATGAGCACGATGATGAAAGCTAACCTACTATTGTCTGTCGTACTGGTTTTGTTCTCCCAATGCCGTCCTGCAAAAATGGCCTTGCGTGATGAAAACTGGCCGGTAAAAGAAGAATACAAAGTGCAGGGAAAGAACGGCATCTTTTCCAAAGAAAAATTACAGTTTGGTGAGTTTCATACCACCAAAGTAAAACGTTCGTGGACAAAAGGAACATCCAACAAAGGCAGCATCACCGACGATTACACCAATCTTATTTCCGTTGATTATATCAATCGCAAACAAACGCTTCATTTCTCTTTGGCCGATGCAGGCAACCGCAGTTCCGAAGTGTTTTGCGTTTCGGCTTTCAACACCAGCGAAGTGCAGGTAGGTAACCGGCCAAACAGCATTTTCAATATCGGCATCGACGTGGTGAGAAGCCTGCTTTCGCAACCCGATGATAAATATTATGTGCAGATCTACCTGAAAGATCAGAGTCCCTGGGAACTGCTGGTGGATAATGTGCAGACCCAGATGAAGCCAAAAGAATATGTGGGGTATTTATCGCATGGCAAAGACAATTATTACACCATTGTTCCGGTGCGGGAAATGGAAGGAAAAGATGGTAAGCCGCAGGCTATTTTATTTGGTTCTGTCGGATTTGAAATCAGGAACAAAGAAGGCAAGGCCGTTGCTGCCGTTTCTAAAATTGACAGAGGCGTTGTTTACCTGCAAAACATTCCCGCTGAAGAAAAATTTCTATTGGCCAATGCCTGTGCAGCATTACTATTACAGGAAGTTATCAGTTAGTACCTTTTCATAGTTTTTGTAAAAGACAGCTTCACTCAGGTGAGGCTTTCTTTTTGTCGGTCAGGTTCAAATAAAACCGGCCCTCTTTTTCGCAGAAGTGGTTAACTTACCTGCCAGATCAATCAATTCTATTTATGACCAATGACAAAGAGAAAGAGCAGCAAAGCAGTTCTCACTCACGACGTTCATTTTTGAAACGAACAACAGCCACTGCCGCCATCTTAGCCACGCCGCCTGCACTGGTAAAAGCGGCTGAAAACAAGCTGGATGAAAAAGGCGCGGAATACTTTGAAAAAGCTCCACTACGAATAGAAGTGAACAACAAACCTTATTCGGTGCAGGTAGAACCAAGAGTGACCCTGCTGGATTTTTTGCGGGAACAGTTGCATCTCACCGGTACTAAAAAAGGCTGCGATTACGGCCAGTGCGGCGCCTGCACCGTACATGTGAATGGGAACAGGGTATTAAGTTGTTTGAGTTTAGCAGTGATGCAGAACGGGAAGAAGATCACAACCATTGAAGGCTTGTCCAATGGTGATGAATTACACCCGATGCAGGAAGCCTTTATTAAACATGACGGTTTTCAGTGTGGCTATTGCACACCGGGACAGATCATGTCGGCAGTAGCCTGTATTAAAGAAGGACATGCAACATCTGATGCGGATATAAGAGAATACATGAGCGGGAATATCTGCCGTTGCGGCGCTTATCCCAATATTGTTGACGCCATTAAGGACGTGGCACAAAAAGGAGGTGTCAAATGATCAATTTCGATTACAGCAAACCTTCTTCAGTACAAAGCGCTGTTAGTGCATTGAGCAAAAATGCAACGGCGCAATTCATTGCCGGCGGCACCAACCTTGTTGACCTGATGAAACGTGGCGTGATGAACCCGCAAAAGCTGATTGACATTAATGCGCTTCCGTTAAAAACCATCGAACAGAAAGGCAACGCAATTCATATTGGCGCATTGGCCATCAACAGTGAAGCAGCAGAAAATAGCCTTATCAAAAAACATCTGCCGCTTTTATCACAAGCCTTCAAAGCAGGTGCTTCGGCACAGATCCGCAACATGGCCACGGTTGGCGGCAACATGATGCAGCGGACCCGTTGCCCTTATTTTTATGATACGGCCATGCCTTGCAATAAACGCGAACCAGGAACAGGTTGCAGCGCCTTGCAGGGATACAACCGCATGCATGCCATCTTTGGAACTTCTGATAAATGCATTGCGGTGCATCCAAGCGATATGAGTGTTGCCTTAGCCGCGCTGGATGCAAATGTTTTGGTAACAGGGCCGAAAGGTTCCCGTAAAATTCCGTTCACCGATTTTCATCGTCTGCCGGGCGACAGCCCTGAAAAAGACAACACTTTGCAACGCGGCGAATTGATCACTGGTGTGGAAATACCAATCAATGCTTCCCTTGCACAACACTCACTATACACAAAAGTCCGTGACCGCGTTTCTTATGCATTTGCATTGGTATCTGTTGCGGCCGCATTGGATATGAAAGGGAAAACAATCAATGCTGCAAGGCTGGCAATGGGTGGTGTGGCGCACAAGCCATGGCGATTAACAACTGTGGAGAATTTCCTGAAAGGCAAAGAAGCCACAGTGGCTAATTTTCAGCAGGCGGCTTCGCTTGCCATGAAGGATGCCAAAAGTTATGGTCACAATGATTTTAAATTGAAGCTGGCGCCAAATACAATTGTTCACACCCTACAAACCATTGCAGGCGTTTAAACTTTTTTTGAATGGAAAAAGAAATCAATTTCTTCGATACCGATCTTCCTTTTTTTGCTGACGATGATCGTGTAGATGGCAAAGCCAAAGTAACCGGCCAGGCAAAATATGCCGCTGAATTCAACCTTCCCGGTCTTACCTACGGCGTATTGGCGGGCAGCAATATTACAAAAGGAACCATCAATGCCATTGATACAAAAGAAGCTGAAAGGGCTCCGGGTGTGCTGGCAGTGATCACTCATCTCAATGCACCAAAAATTCCGGGATACGAACAAGGGCAAAATCCCACGCAAGGACAGAACCGCGGTGGTGGCCTGCGAATATTTAATGACAACATCATTCGTTTTAACGGCCAGCCCATTGCATTAGTAGTGGCCGATACATTTGAACGGGCTACACATGCTGCTTCGCTCATTAAAGCACAATATCAAAAAGAAGAACCACATACTTCTTTGACTGCTGCCATTAAAAACGACAAGCCGGTTGAAGGGGCTAATTACAAAGAAGCTGTTCGCGGCGAAAAGGATGCCTGGAAAACGGCACCGGTAAAAGTAGAAGGCCATTATACCATGCCCATACAAGTGCACAACCCGATGGAGTTGCATGCAACCATTGCCCAATGGGAAGGAGATGATAAAGTAACCGTGTGGGAAAAAACACAAGGGCCGGTCAGTGCACAGCAAAGCATCGCCACTGCATTTAAACTGGAACCCAAGAATGTAAAGGTGATTGCGCAATATGTTGGTGGTGGTTTTGGCGCCGGGCTTCGCACCTGGCCACATGCGATTGCCGCGGTAATGGCAGCCAAGAAACTAGGCAAGCCGGTGAAGCTGGTACTCACCCGTCCGCAGATGTTTTACTCGGTGGGTTATCGTCCGGAAGCCATTCAGCACATTGCTATCGGTGCTAACCAGGAAGGAAAATTTATAGGCATGTGGCACGAAGCCCATGCTTTGACATCAACCTATGAAAATTTTAGTGAGGGTGTGGTGAAGATGACAAACCAATTATATGCCTGCCCGAACGTGACTACCAAATACAATATTTATCCCTTAAACCTGAGCACGCCTACCTGGATGCGTGGCCCTGGCGAAGCGACCGGTTCCTTCCCATTGGAATGTGCGATTGATGAATTGAGCTATGCACTCAACATGGACCCGATTGAACTGCGCAAACGCAATTATGCCGAAACGGACCCGGAGAACGGTAAGCCCTACAGCTCCAAATTTTTGAAAGAGGCTTATGATCTGGGTGCGGAAAAATTTGGCTGGAAAAGCCGCAATCCAAAGCCACGCAGCATGCAGGAAGATGGGTGGCTGGTAGGCTACGGTATGAGCACAGGCTTGTTTGGCGCCAGCAGAGGCGGGGCAACATTGGCTGCCAAACTGTTAGCTGACGGAACGTTGGTATTGCAAACTGCTGTCAGCGATAGTGGTCCGGGTACGGCAACTGCCATGTCCATTATAGCCAGTAATGCTTTGGGCATACCCATGAATAAAATTCGTTTTGAACTGGGTGATACGTCGCTGCCGCCAGGACCTTCACAAGGTGGTTCTACAACAACATCTACATTGGGTACCACGGTAACAGCTGCCAGTGAGTCCATGAAGAAAAAATTAGCAGGGCTGCTCAAAACGCAGGAAAGTGAAATTGCCGTGCAGGACATAACATTTGCCGGCGGAGAAATGAAACTAAAAGACGGCAAGAGCATTTCCTATGGAGATGCAATGAAAGCCGCGAATGTCCCCTTGTTGGAGGTGACAGAAACAACGGGACGAAACCCGGAGATGCAGAAGTATTCTGCTTATTCCTATTCCGTGCATTTTGTAAAGGTGAAAGTACATCCGCTAACAGGTGTGGTGAGAATTGATAAAGTGGTAACGGCCGGTGATGCAGGCAAAATTATCTCCCCAAAAACGGCAGAAAGTCAAATGATTGGCGGTGCAGTGGGTGGCATTGGCGGCGCCCTGCATGAAGAAGGTGTGATTGATCACCGTTATGGCAGATGGGTGAACAATAATTTTGCTGATTACCATGTTCCGGTTCACGCCGATGTGCCGGCGATTGAAGCCTATTTCGTCAACAAACCCGATCCTATCCTGAATCCGAATGGTGCAAAGGGTATGGGAGAAATTGCACTCATTGGTTTTGCCGCCGCTGTTGCCAATGCAGTTTATCATGCAACAGGTAAAAGAATAAGAGAACTGCCGATCACGCCTGACAAAGTACTGTTGTAAAACAAACACTTTAATGCATAAGAAAGGCCGGTTTTTCAACCGGCCTTTCTTATAAGAATAACAGCATTCCTTTTCTTTATCTGATCAACACAGACGTTCCTTTACGTTCTATTCGCTTTCCTTTAAAGTCAATACCACTGGCTATCCATACAAATACACCCGAGGCCTGAAGCTGCCCATTGATCTTCCCATCCCAACCCTTCCAGGGCTGTGAAGTAGTGAAGACTAATTGCCCCCAGCGGTTGTAAACGGAAAACCGTTGAAACTGTTTAATGCCAACCGGGACCGCTTTTAATACTTCATTCTTTCCATCGCCGTTAGGACTGAACGCAGTGGGAACGAATATATCGGCAAACTTGTATACCAAAACAATCAAGCTATCCTGCGATTCGCAGCCATCCGGAGTTGTAGCGGTAAGTAAATATTGTCCATCACGGTCGGAAAGGAAAACCGGATTGGCAACAGCCGGGTTGCTTAATCCGGCCGCAAGCGTCCATAGCCATATAATTGCAGGGTTGTTATTCCGGTCAATTGCCTGCAGTTGCAAGGGCTCATTTTCAACGGCCGCTGTATCATTTCCCGCAAATATTTTCAACCGGTAATCAACCGTTACCGTTACGTGTCCGGGTTGAACAGAAATACAATTGTTGGCGCCCACTGAATGGATGGTATACCTGATGGTGGAAGCTGGCTTTGTTACCTGCGGATCTGCAATGGTTGTGCTGCTTAGGTAAGTGGCCGGCGACCAGGTATAACGAAGGCCACCACTTGCGTGAAGAACCACACTCTGACCGAAGCAGATGGTTGTGTCTTGCGCAAATGGCTTAGGCGCAGGGTTAACAATGATTGTCACCGAATCCATCACGGTGCATGGGCCCAGCTTCGCGGTGAGGTAATATTTTGTTGTAACAACTGGTGCTGCATTCGGCTGCAGTACAACAGCACTGGATAAACTGCCTGCCGGCGACCACAAAAAATTGTTTCCATTGCTGGTGGCATTAAGTGCAACCGATTCACCTTCACAAATGGTTCGCCCCGGACCGGCATCTGCTGTTAATGTATTGATCAGCGGTACTATTGCGGGCTGCGAAAAAGTACAGCCATTGGCATCCTTGATGGTGAGTGTGTGATTGCCTGCATCGATGTTGGCGAACAGGCCTGAATTCTGGAAAGGTCCTGCATCCAGATTAAATTGGTAAGGGAGCGCACCTCCCGAGCCGCTAGCTGCCAGGCTTCCGTCTTTTCCGGCGCAGGTTCCGGTTGTGGCAGTAAAGGTGAAGCCTAAATTATTGTTGCTGATTGATCGAAGCGGCGCAGGAACATTCGCTGAACCGTCCGTAGCATCTTTTACAATAACGGTATAATTGCCTGCAGAGAGATTGCTGAACAGATTACTGCTTTGGAAGTTGATGCCATCAATTGAATAACTATAAGGAGGCGTGCCGTTAGTGGCAGTAACCGTTATGCTTCCATTACCGATGGCACATCTTTCATCAACAACCATTACAGTAGCTGTTACACAATTGCTTCCCGCATCAACAGCAACAGGAGTAGTGGTAATGCAGCCCAAGGCATCTTTCACGGTTACCGTATAAGGAGCGGCGGTAAGATTTACAAACTGGCTGCCGGTCTGGAAGTTGATACCATCCAGACTGTAACCATACGGCATCGTGCCGCCCGTTGCTGTAATTGTCAGGCTTCCATTGCTTCCGCATGCAGGCGTTTTGGCTATGCTGATCCCGGGACCACCCATCACGAAATCGACAGCAGCCTGTATGCCCGAACAGCTTTTATTAATAAATGCTTTAACAGTATAAGCTGTGCCCAGCGTAAGACCGGTGAAATTGCCGGTGGTGTTGCTGCTGATTTCTGTTCCGTTAGCATACAACGTATAATCCAGTGTGGAACTGGGGGGAACTGCCGGGTTAAGTTCAGCTTTGACGGTTAGTGCCGAACAGTTTTTTGTCAGCTTCACCTGGTAAGTGGCCTGGGCGCAATACGATGACACATCAAAAGACGCAACAAAACCGCGTCCGCAGATATATAACATTCTGCGGGCATCATCATAGGCAAGATCATAAACGGAATTATGATTCGTGAAACCCGGTACCGTAATATCCGGCGCTGCCGCATCATCAAAACTGGCACCATCAAATTTGTATACTTTCACTGTGCCCTGCCTGGCTCCTACAAATACATTTCCACATTCATCGGCAATGATCCCTCCCTGGCGTAAAACGGTATCCGTGGTAACTAAGGGAGTTCCTATTACATCACCTGTACTTTTATTAAAAGCTTTTAGGTTTTTGCCATTCCAGTAAAATAGATATGATGCGTTTAATGCTAATGAATTGACAGCATTATCGTTACCACCATTCGTTAAATAGGGCCGGTTGTTTCTCTCCACCAGAACGGTAAAACCTGAGCTTTTGTTCCATAATTTATTGACCACGCCGTAAGGTGCAGCATGTTTGTACATATCATTCGGGGGCTGATGACCATGAGAAAAGATGGTGTACATTTCGTGGTTACGGGGGTCAATGACAGCATCGGCTATGTCCTGGCTGAAACTGGGCAGGCCGGTAATATTCTGCGTTGTCATTGTAAGTGACGGAGGAGAGAAAATTCCGAAGTCCAGGTTTGATGAAGAGCCGCCACCGGCAACCAGCATTTGTGCATTACCGTTGTTACAATCCCACAGTATGCGCCATCCTTCACTGAAAACGGTATTGGGCGCTGTCATGTAATTATCAAAAACACCCATTGTCGATAGCCTGGCTACTCTTACTCCCCCTGTGTTCCAGCCCTGGCTCAGATAGATTTTGCCGGTTTTTTTATCAACCATAAAACCACCATAATTTGAACCAAAGTTCCAGTTGAAACCGGCAACTACAATCGGCCCTCCGTTAAACGTCCATTGGTGTACACCGCTTGCACTATATTTTGCAAGCATGTGAACACCGAAGCTACCACCACCGCTTACATAAATATTTCCTTCATAGTCAAAATCAATGTCCTTGGCAATGGTTGCATTATTACCGGTAAGGTTAGCTGTGTTAGAAATAAAAGGATCAATCACCAATGTTTGCCGCTTGTCATACCCCAAGGGAAGGCTGAACTGAACCGTGTTTCCGGTTATCTTGAATTCAATGGGAAGCTCGTTTGCTTTATTGTTTGCATAGAATGCTTTCGGAGCAGAAATAACAGTTGTATCAATTGACGAGTAGATAAGCAAATTACCCTTATCGTCTTTACTAATTTTTTGTACATCACCACTGTATGCCCACTTCAATAAATTTAGGTTGGCACCTGGCTGCACCATCAGGCTAAACTCTATGCCAGCTTCGTTTGCGTTATCAAAGGAATAGTGAAGGTCGATACCCGGATAGAGCTTCTTGTACGTAAGTCTTCTGAACGCTTTTGCCGGTTTCAATAGAAAGCCATAAGTAAAATGGTGTTGCACTGCCTCTTGCTGCACGATGTCACTTATTCCATTAGCCCCTACCCATTTCATCATCACCGCTTTTTCAATGGCTTTCCAATTTTCTTCTTCTCCCTCCTTTTCCTTTTTTTTTGTTTCTATCTCTTTTTCTATCGGCACAAACTTTCTTTGTACATGCACCATCCCCGACCTTGTCAATAGTATCAGCATGCCGAGGCCTTCGTAACCAAAAAGAATTTTTTCCGTACGATACGTTTTTTGAAGAACATCATACTGACCGATGTTTTTGATAAATACTTTCTGTGTGCCATAAACATCGCCTCCTTTTGTTACAAAAACTTCTCCGCCTTTTCCTTTAATAGAGGGCATTTGCGCGGAGGCAAAAAGGGAAACACAAAAAGTAGAAAGAATAAATGCGTATTTCACAGCCGGGTTTTGGTTTATAATGATCAGATGCAACAGCTAGTTATTAAAGATAATGATTTCATGCGGGCAAAAACAAGCCCCAAAACCTCCGGCTTGCAGAGTAACTTGTGTGAAGTTCCTACGTGCACCAGGTTCCGTTTTATCTTTTCTATCCCTGGATATTTAATATAGATTAGCTGCGCTCCAGTACCGCCAGTCAAAACCCAGGTCATCGTGCGCAGCCTTCGGAATAACCTTTCGTTGTAAAACAGCCTTATCCAAAACGCCATTTACTACCAGGACCTTTTTGGCGTCCTGTATTCTTTCCTGCACACCTTTATTCTGCATCCAACGTTTCTGTGGCGGTTCATAGCCAATTTTATCCCTGCGCCAGACAATTTCTTCCGGCAGCTTGCCTGCCGCTGACTTTCGCAAAAGCCATTTTGTCCATCCTTGTTTTATTTTGAAATGAGGAGGCAGGGTAAATAAAAATTCCACCAGCTCGTGTTGCAAAAAAGGCAGCCGTACTTCTATAGAGTGTGCCATGCTGTTTCGGTCGGCAAGCCGAAGCAGTTCTTCTAACCCATTTACAAATGTATTGTAGTAAAGGGCGCCATTCAGGTTGTGATGAGCAGGCACTGTATAGTACAAATTTCGCTTGTTGGTAAATGCAAACTCCTGGTCCAGATCCGGAAGCTGAAAAGCCTTCTTGCTTTTTTGCGATTGCAGGATGGAAGTTGCAAATTCCGGAAGCAATGCTGCCAGTTTATTTCTCCACGTAAAATCCTCTTTGATTCCAAGTGGCCTGGCAGCTTTTATTTCTCCGGAAGCCTTCAAGCCTTTTGAGCGATACAACTCCTGCCAGTACCATTTATAGTATTTATGATAGCCGCCCAGTATTTCATCGGCCCCTTGTCCATCCAGCAAAACAGTTACACCTTCCTGCTTTGCTAATGCAAATACCTGGTATTGTGCCAACACAGAAGCAGAGGAAAAAGGTTCGTCCTGCGAAGCAGATACCTGCTCCATCAGTGCGGTCACCTCTTCATCGCTGATGGTGGTAGTATAATGTTTCAACCCGAACTTTTTCGCCACAAGCGATGCATAGTTTGTTTCGTCTTTTTCAAAGCCGGCAAAGGAGGCCGTAAAACATTTGTGGGTGTATTGATCTGAACTTTCTTTGTTACAAAAAGCAACAATGGCTGAACTATCCAGGCCGCCGCTTAAGCTGGTACCTATGGCTACATCGCTGCGCAGTCTTTTTTTAATGCTGGCCCGAAAAAGTTCATCAAATTTTTCGATAGCGTCATTCTCGGAGATCAGCGTATCCACATCAACATAGGTTTGCCAGTACGGACGAATACTCAATTCATTTTTATGAACTTTATATGTCAGCGAATGAGCAGCCGGAAGCTTTTGAATATTGCGGTAAAATGTTTCGCTGTTATCGGATGGATTGGTGGTGTAACCAATAGTAAGAAAGTTATAGAGCAGACTATGGTTCACTTCTTTTTCAATGCCCATGTGCCAAAAGGCTTTGATCTCTGAAGCAAAGGCCAATCTCGTTTCATCATAAAAAAAGAAGAAGGGCTTCTCACCAAACCGGTCGCGGGCCGCAAAAAGTGTTTGGTCTGTTTCATCCCAAATGGCAAAGGCAAAGGCGCCATCAAAATGCCCGAGGCAGTCTTCCCCCCATTCTGCGTACGCAGCCAGTATGGCTTCCGTATCGGAATGAGATTGAAAGCTGTGCCCTTTTTTTTGGAGCTCGATCCTGATCTCTACATAATTATAAATCTCTCCGTTGAAAATGATGGTGTACCTGCCGGCGTAGTGCATGGGTTGCGACGCGGCTTCAGTAAGGTCGATAATGCAAAGCCTGCGGTGCCCAAAAGCAACCGTGTGATCATTGGTCCAAAAGGTTTCCTGCTCCGGGCCGCGGTGCGCCAATGAACGGGTGGCTTTCTGCAAAAGCGGTAACGAATGCTGCACACCTTGCGTGGTAATAACGCCTGCTATTCCGCACATGGCTTAAAATTGAAAAGGCAATCTTGCTTCTGTATTTTCCCAGGCCATAATGAGGTGTGCGCCGTTATAAGTCTGCTCGAAGCTCACCGTAAAATGTTCAATAAGTTGCGGCCTGGGGATAGTTGGCACATCAAACTTATAAACGTCATCAGCAGGATCGGGCTTTAACCCCCATGAGTACAGGTTACGGTTAAAAATGATGGTCCACCTGTCTTCGTAAGGAATTGCATATAGGATGTATTGTCCTTTATCGATCGTTTTATTTTGGATGGTTACCGGTTGAAACAGTTCAATCTCTGTGGCTTCGTTAGCGCCCAATCGCCAGGGCTGGCCCCACTTCACCAATTCGCCAAAAAGCTTTCGGCCTCCCCGGTGCGGCCGGCTGTAAATCACCCGCATAACAGGCGGCCCCTTTACCTGTCCATTCATCTTCTTTACCGGGAAATCCGTGGGGAAATAGGCCATGTCCATGGGCGAAACATCAACCTGCACATATGGGTTTGCCGACTCTTTTTTAATGATGTTGGAATCCTTAATAATGGTTTGCTGCGCAGAATTGGTGGAAGGCACGGATTTTTCTTCACAGGATAACAAGGCACACAATAAAAAAACAACAAGCAGGTATTTCATGCCGAAAAATTACGGCTTTTCGGAAAAGGAGAGATAAATGTGCGGATATGCGGATGAGAAAATATATAAATGGGTACCAGATTCAAATTGATGATGCAGCCTAAGTAAAAAATAAAAAGGCGAAGGGTGTCTGATAGTACAGGGCTTTTTTACTTTTGAATTTTGACTTGCTATGTCATGACCATACAAGCGGATACATCCTACCCCCTCAGCCTTCGTATCTTCTTTTGTGTATCTTCTGAGCAATGATCAATAAATTCCTTGGTGATCATTTCCATTTGCTCATAGCCTAACGGCTTGGTAACAAAGCCCGCCTTATGCTGAAAAGCAAAATTCTTATCCAAGGGCATAGAAGAAGTGGTAAACAAAACCACCGGTACGTCCTCGTAACGTTCCAGTTGCCGCAACCGCATTAATACTTCCTTCCCGTTTATCACGGGCATATTGATATCGAGAATGATGAGGCAAGGAAGCGGATCATCATCGGAAAAGTTCCGCAAATACGACAAGGCCTGGCTGCCGTCGTGAAAAGTGACAACCTCCACGTTGTTGGCATACTGACGAAAGGCATCTTCTACCAGTTCAATATCATCCGGGTCATCATCAGCATAAACAACTAAATTTTTAGAAGTGGCGTACTTAGTCATATGAATGGTGGCTTAAAACAAAAAAGTAAGCAAGCTCTCCTTATACCAAATGCTCTACATCAATCTGCGCCAGGTAAGGATCAAGTCTTGCTGTGCCGGCAAAGCAACTGATGCACTCGATCTGGCAGCGATATTTGAGATAATACACTTCTGCATAAAATCCTTCCAGCTGGTATAAAACAACAGCCGTTTTACAAAGCTTTCGTTTACCGATGTACACTCCTTGTTTGTACAACAGCATAGCTTGTTCCTCTTGCGGAAGTTCCAAAAAATCATGCAGCATCATAGTCGTTCCCTCCATGTGCTATC
>DASVSM010000218.1:0-2641 GCA_036388115.1 Flavisolibacter sp. | reverse complement strand
GTACAAATTCCACGTAGCGGTTCTTAATTTTCCGGGCCCGGAACCATACATACATCACTACGAACATAACCCCACCAATGATCAAAGTAATATAACCGCCCTGCGTGAACTTGTGCAGCAGCGCATAGACAAACAGTAGCTCGAGTAAAGAATACACAGTCAGGAAAAGCCAGATCAAACTTGACTTAACACGCCGCGAGATCAGGAAGTTGGAAAATAAAATAGTGGTCATCAGCATGGTAACAATAATGGCCAAGCCATAAGCCGCCTCCATACGCGAAGAGGTACGGAAGTACAACACCACACCTACGCAACCCAAAAACATAAACAGGTTAAGACTTGGGATAAACAGTTGTCCTTTTTCCTCCGAGGGATAACGGATCTTCAGTTTCGGCCACAGGTTTAGCCGCATGGCCTCACTGATCAAGGTGAAGGACCCCGAGATCATGGCCTGGCTGGCAATGATGGCGGCAGTGGTAGCAATGATAACCCCAAAAAGAATAAACCACTCCGGCATCAGGTCATAAAAAGCATTGATGCCGTATTGGGCTTTTACCGAATCGGTAATGGTGAGCCCGGAATAATGCTTCAGCAGATAAGCACCCTGGCCGAGATAATTCAGGATCAGCGTGGACTTTACAAATATCCACGATGTGCGGATGTTGCCCCTGCCGCAGTGGCCCAGATCGCTGTATAAAGCTTCCGCACCGGTGGTGCACAAAAACACAGCCCCTAATAATATCAAGGCATGGGGGTAGGTGGTCAAAAAGTTGAAAGCATAATGAGGGCTAAAAGCTTTTAAAATCCGGAAGTCGTCTGAAATATGAATAATTCCAAGAATGGCCAGCATGGAAAACCACACCAGCATCACCGGGCCGAATAAACGCCCGATAGACGCTGTTCCAAACTGTTGTAAAAAGAAAAACATAGCCAGGATCGCCAGCACAATGTAAACGACATATTGGTCGATGTTACTGAAATAGGATAGTTCTCTTAACCCTTCCACAGCCGATGTAACCGAGATGGGTGGTGTAATGATCCCATCGGCCAAAAGGGCTGCCCCACCAATCATGGCCGGAATAACCAGCCATCGTTTTTGCCGCCGCACTAGGGCATACAAGGCAAAGGTGCCGCCTTCTCCCCTGTTATCGGCTCTCAGGATAAGCCAGACATATTTGATCGTTGTTTGAAGGGTGATCGTCCAGATGATACAAGACAGGCTTCCGGTAACCAGAAACTCATCAATCCGATGATCTTTGATGATGGCGTTGAAAACATACAGGGGTGAGGTTCCGATGTCCCCGTAAATAATTCCTAGCGCTACTACCAGGCCTGCCAGCGTGACTCTGTTTAAAGGTATTCTCACAATATGCCTTTTTGGGATAGGGTCGTCAAAGGTATACGGGAAAACCCAATGTTAAAGCATTTGTTAAAAACGGGTTGAACAATTGTGCATTTAATGCCGACCCGGCATCATGCAGCCAAATAGGTTTTTAAACGTCTTTGTAACAGGAACATTCTTAATTTTAGAACTATAAACGACAGACGCTATTATGCAATTACGCTTTTCATTATTAACTCTTTCCCTTGCGTTTTCCCTTTTTGCTTTGTCTCAAAAAATCGTTTATTCCGAGGTAGACGAAGATGATTCCAGACGTACCCGGTTTGAAGTGATTGGTAAGGTTTCCGGCAATTTTCTTGTTTATAAGAACTCCAAAAACAAAAACTATATCTCTGTTTTCAACAACGCAATGGAACAAACCGCAAAAGAAGAGCTAGACTATATTGATGAAAGCGATCTCATCAATATAGATTTTTATCCGTATGCGGATTTTACCTACCTCATCTACCAGTATAAAAAGAAGAGAGTGGTTTACTGTGATGCGGTAAAAGTGGATGGAAACGGAAAACGCATTTCCGAAGTTGTTACACTCGATACCTCCCACGTTGGATTTAGCAATAATAAAGTGTATTCGGTTACCAACAGTGAAGACAAATCAAAGATCCTTCTCTTTAAAATCAACACAAAAAACAAAGAAAGGTATGTGGTTACCACCCTGCTGTTTGACAATCAGCTGGCAGAGCTGAAACGTTCCCGGTTTACGGTAGAAATGGAAGAAGACAAAGATTACCTGGATGAATTCAGCGTGGACAATGACGGTGATCTCGTTTTTATAAAAGGCAATCGTAATAACAGCGAAAATGTACTGAGCTCCTCGCTGTTCTATAAGCCTGCCCAGTCAGACTCCATTTTTACAACATCTACACAGCCTGAAAAAATCTTCCTGGACGAGATTCATGTGAAGGTAGACAACGTGAATAAACGTTACTTTCTCACTTCTTTTTACTATGGCAAAAAACGTGGCGACATTGAAGGTTTTTATTTTTATGTTTTTGATAAGGCTACCAGGCAGCCCGTACTTCAAAACTCGCTGGCATTAACAGAAGAGCTCAGAAAAGAAGCAAGAGGGAACAATGCCAATGTAAAAACAGCCTTCAACGACTATTTCATCCGTAACATTATTGTTAAGCGGGATGGTGGATTCATCATTAATACAGAATCGTATTACACTACCTCAAGGGGCTCCACCTGGAACCGGTACAACTACCTCTATGGTATGCCGATGAGCAGCTACGATTA
>DASVSM010000217.1:0-2122 GCA_036388115.1 Flavisolibacter sp. | reverse complement strand
TCATTCCATTCGAGTACCTGCCACACCATGCCGGTAAATCCTTTTTCCTTTGCCTCCTCCAGTAGCGTGTCGAAAAGTTGTTTGCCAATTCCCTGTCCGCGCAACTTTTCAGTAACCAGAAAGTCTTCCAGGTACATGCGTTGCCCCTTCCATGTACTGAAGCGAATGTAATAAAGGGCAAATCCTTCCACTCTTCCATCCAGTTCGGCTACAAAAGCCCACCAGACCGGCTTCTCACCAAACCCGCTTTCTTCAAAATGTTCCAGGGTTACGGTTACTTCCTGCGGTGCCCGTTCGTATTCGGCCAGTTCTTTCACCAGCTCTAATATTCTAGCGCAGTCGTCTTTTACGGCGCGGCGGATGAGGGTTTGAGGTTTAGGGTTTGGGGTTTGGGGTTGGTTAGATTGAAATGGCTTTTCCATTTAGTTTGTTGGTTATGCGTGTTTAAAATATTTCTGAACCATGATTCGGATAGATTGCCTGATCAGAAAGAAATCATCTTTAGAGTAGATTCCTTGAATAATGGAAGATTCTTTTATTTCCCGCTAATCTCATTCATCCCATAAATCACGGTTCAGACAGTCAATGCCTGATCAAGATCGCTCAGAATGTCTTCTATGTTTTCAATGCCTACACTCATTCGTATTAATCCATCTGTGATGCCGTAGGTCTCCCGCTGTTCTTTTGGCACGCTGAAATGCGTCATGGAGGCAGGGTGGGAGAGAAGGGTATCCACTGTTCCCAGCGAAACCGTTCGTGTGCACATCTGTAACTTGTTCATAAATTTCTTTCCACCTTCAAAGCCGGATTTCAACTCAAAACTCAACATGCCGCCCGGCCGGCGCATTTGTTTTTGCGCAATGGCATGTGCCGGATGAGAAGGCAGGCCTTCGTAATTGACCCTTGCTACTGCTGCCTGTTTTTCCAGAAATCTTGCGGCTTCTGCTGCATTACTGCAATGGCGATCCATTCTCAGTTCAAGTGTTTTAATTCCCTGCGTCAGTAAAAAAGCGTCGAAGGGATTAGCGCTGCCACCCAGTATACGATGCGCTTTGGTGATGGTTGTTTGCATCCGTTCCGTATCGCTGCCAATTAAAATTCCACCGATAGCGGTTCCGTGTCCGTTCAAAAATTTTGTGGTGGAATGAACAATAAAATCAACGCCGAACTTAAAAGGCTGTTGCAGATAAGGTGTGGCAAATGTGTTGTCGCAGGCAACTAGGAGGTGATGCCGTTTGGCAATTCCTGTCAGTGCTTCAATGTCCACAATTTGTATGGTTGGATTGGCCGGCGTTTCCAGGTACATCATCTTAATGGCCGGATCGGCTTTGATCATCTCTTCTACTTTCTCAAGTTCTCTTAGATCAACAATCACCGCATTGATATCCATCGACGGAAGCAACATGCGTAAAAGGTTATCTGTTCCTCCGTACAAAGAATAATGGGTAATAATTTTATCGCCGGCTTTCAACGTTGAAAGGAAAAGCGTAGAAATGGCCGCCATGCCCGATGCATGCAGGATGCCTTTGGCTTCAATGTTTAGCCCGAATGTTTCAAGCGCTGTAATTTTTTCTTCCGCTTCGCGAAGGGTAGGGTTGCCCCACCGTGAATAAATAAAGCCTTCTTCCTGTCCGCTGAAGCGGCGCATGCCCTGTTCGGCATTATCGTACACATAGGTGCTGGATGCATAGATGGGCGTCTGGTGTGCATAGTTGGGATCTTGCGTATGGCCGCCGTGGATAGCAAGAGAACCAAATCCTTTCGGGGTAAAGTTTTTCTTCATGTAAGAGGTTTCGTTTTTTAAATCGTTCGCAGTTTTTAATGTGGTATTTATTCAGGGTTCAGACTATTTTCAAACAGTTCATGCAGCTTTTGCTGCAATATTTTTTTATCGGGTAATTGTGTCTTGTATTCTGCTACCATTGTGGGTGAAAGACTGCGGCTTAATGCATATTCCACTACTTCAGTGTCTTTGTCCTTACAAAGCAAAATACCGATGCTTGGGTTTTCTGCTTCTTTTTTCACATCCCGGTCCAATGCCTCCAGGTAAAAATTTAATTTGCCTAAACGCTCCGGCTCAAAAGCCTCTTTCTTCAATTCAAAGGCAACAAGGCATTGCAGG
>DASVSM010000216.1:0-4294 GCA_036388115.1 Flavisolibacter sp. | reverse complement strand
CGGCAGCCGGAACCAGCGGTCGGTATGCGGCTGCTATGTTCACGCAGGGCAATGTCATCAAATCCATTTCGGTGGAAGTGGGCGGAAAGAAATATACTCCGCAATACATCATCACCGATACCCGTATGCAGGTTTGGTTGCCGCAGGCCTTAAAATCTTCCGGCGAAAAAGCAAGGCTTTCTATCAGTTATGAATTTGTTGTTCCTGAATATGGTACCGATCGCATGGGACGCTTAAGAACAAAGAATGGCTGGATCTATACCATTGCGCAATGGTACCCAAAGATGGCCGTGTATGACGACATACAGGGATGGAATACGAACCCTTATTTAGGACAAGGCGAATTTTACCTGGAGTATGGCGATTTTGATTATGCCATCACGGCGCCGGCTAACTTGATCATTGTAGGTTCCGGCGAACTGCAGAATGAAAAAGATGTACTGACATCAACACAAATAAGCCGTTTGCAACAAGCCCGCAGCAGCGATAAAACAGTGGTTATCCGGGGTGCCAACGAAGTGAACGATCCAAAGACAAGACCTTCCGGTACTAACCTTACATGGCGCTTTAAACTGCAAAATGCAAGGGACATTGCCTGGGGCGCATCAAAAGCGTTTGTTTGGGATGCTGCGCAGATTAATTTACCAAGCGGGAAAAAGTCACTTGCTATGAGTGCTTATCCTGCCGAAAGCATTAAATCAAATGGCTGGCAGCGAAGCACCGAGTTTGTCAAAGCATCCATCGAGCATTACTCGGCCAAATGGTTTGAATATCCTTATCCTGCCGCCGTAAATGTGGCTGGTGTGGTAGGCGGGATGGAATACCCCGGTATTGTGTTCTGCAGCCACATGTCAAGCGGGGCTGACCTGTGGGGCGTAACGGACCACGAATTCGGGCACATCTGGTTTCCTATGATCGTTGGCAGCAACGAACGTAAATATGCCTGGATGGATGAAGGCTTCAATACCTTCATCAATGGTCTTTCTACAAAGGCATTCAACAGGGGTGAATTTGCAGATTTTTCTTATTTCCAGGGAGAAGAAATGCTGAGGTTCACATTCAACGATAAGATGGATCCGCTATGGACGGTAACCGATGCAGTGCAGGAGATGAACCTTGGTACAAACGCTTACGACAAGCCGGCAAAAATGCTGGATGCATTACGTGATGTTGTACTGGGTCCTAAGCGATTTGATAAGGCATTCCAGGAATACATCCGTAACTGGGCCTACAAGCATCCAACACCATGGGACTTTTTCCGCACCATGGAAAATGCAGCCGGCGAAGACCTGGGATGGTTCTGGCGGGGCTGGGTCTTTAACAATTATAAGTTTGATGTAGCCCTGAAAAATGTAACGGCTACCAGTACAAGGGTAGAAGACGGTGTGGCCATCACTTTGCAGAACATGGAGCAAATGGCAATGCCTGTTCCAATCATCATTAAAGAAGCAAACGGCAAAACTCACAGCATGACCATCCCTGTAGAATCGTGGATGCGTGGAGCGGAAGCAACCATCTATGTGTTTCCTACAAGCAAGATCGCAGAAGTGATAATCGATCCTGATAAAAAACTTCCTGATTTAAACAGAAAGAACAATAGCTGGAAACCGGCATCCTAACATGAATCCCGCTTCCGCGGGGTTTTTATTGAATGAGATCCCATAGTTTTTCAAGCGACTCTTCTTCCAGCACCTGCCGTTGCGGCTTGCCGTCTTTTGCTGCCCATTTGATCAGGCGAAGGTTGCCATCGGCTATTTCAATGCCGGTAATGTCGCCATCGTTAAAACAGCAGCAGCCTGCATTAAAATAACCGGGCTTCATGCAAAGAAAGTCTTCGGTAACGTGGTTGTATTCAAACTTCCTTTTTCTGATCTCTTCGCGAATGAGATGTGCAAGTGTATCATCATTCATGTATTCCGTCATTTGCAGTTGCCGGTAAAGGCGTTCAATATGTGTCAGCGATTCAAATACGGGCTGGTGGGTGTGCCCGGTAACCAGGAGGATATCTTTTTGGCTTTCGCTCCATTCGTACATCAGCCTGTTGTGCAGGGTTTTCAGGCCCGCATCATAGGCGGGTGTATTTGGATTGATGCGGGTGAATGCCTGCAACGGCGCCCAGATCCGCGACACAAAAAATTTGCTGAACCAGTTGCCATCGCTTGCTTTATCGCCCTGGTGGCCGTGTGTGCAAAAGATGCGGAGTGTTTTATCGCCGATAGCGGTTTCTAATACAATTCCATCATATATCGTAACATCCGCACCAAAAATGGCTTTAATCTGGAGGATGGTCACCGGGTCGTTCTTCCAGTCGAGGTCGTGGTTACCGATGATCTTATGGAACTTATTTTTTAAAATGAACTGTTTGTACTTTTCGAAGCTTGGCTGTTGGTGTTTTAAAACTGCTGAAAGCGAGTTCTCCCACAGTTCTTCACAGTCGCCTAGCGTTACAAAATGATAGTTGTGTTGGTAATAATGATCAAGTGCCGCAAGATAATTCGGTTCGCAAAGCATAAAGTCATCGGCCCCGTTTTTTGCACCTTTATGCTGGTCGGAAAAGATGATGAATTTATCCTGCTTCGTATCAAATGGAATAACAATTCCTTTTCCTTTCTTTCCTTCGTCGATCCCCTGTAAAAGATTGCTCAGTCCTTCAAATACCCGCTTCCGCTCCGGGCGGGAAGCAAATTTTTCTGATGCCCAGAGAACCGGTTTGAATAGAAGTTTCCGCAGCCATTGCGCCATGTTGAACGGGTGCTTTTAACCAACAGCAATCATGCTGATCTCTACGTTGACAAACTTTGGTAAGGCCGACACTTGTACGGTCTCTCTCGCCGGAAAGTCGCCATTGAAATATTTGCCATAAATTTCGTTGATGTCGCTGAACTGGTTCATATCAGTGATAAAGATGGTTGTTTTCACCACGTTATCGAAACTCATGCCTGCTTCTGATAAAATGCTCTTTAAATTTTGCATCACCTGGTGGGTTTCATCCTGTATGTCGCGGTTTTTTAAGCTGCCAGTAGCAGGATCTATGCAGATTTGTCCCGAGATATAAAGTGTACCATTCACAAGCACTGCCTGGTTGTATGGCCCGATGGGAGCCGGGGCGTTTTGGGTGGTGATGATCTTCTTTTCCATTACACGAAATACACGAATTTGAACGAATTATAAGCAATTAAATTTATCGTCGCTTCACTGTAGGTTTGTTCAATTCGTAGTAATTCGTGTAATTCGTGCTGATGCAGAGTATTGTTTTAGCAAGTGAGTGGCAGAGAGAAGAATTATCAAACGGAAATTCTTCTGCAGGGGTTATCTGGATTAACGATGAAGCTGAATTTTTGCAGCACAAAGGTGCTGATGCTTTTATTGATCTAAAATTTGCAGATGATGAGAACCGAAGAGCATTGCTAAGGGAACTCCTGCCGAAACCGGTTATCATTAATAGCGTAACCGATACTTTGAATGAGATCAATCCAGCTTTTGTACGTATCAATGGCTGGAATACATTCTTGTCTTCTTCGCTGATAGAAGCGGCTTGCACTAACGATGCAATTCGGCAGCATGTAGAAGAAATATTTTCTGTTTTAAATAAAAGAATAGAATGGCTTGATGATGAGCCGGGATTTATCACGGCACGGGTAATCAGCATGATCATTAATGAAGCCTTTCTTTCGTTAGGCGAAGGTGTCAGCACAAAAGAAGAAATTAATACGGCCATGAAGCTGGGCACAGCCTATCCCCATGGGCCTTTTGAATGGGCGGAAAAAATTGGTGTGCAAAATATTGTAACGCTGTTACAGAAGCTAAGTGAAACGCAACCGCGTTATTCTCCTGCTGAGTTACTCGTGCAGGAAACAGGCAAAGCTATTTAACCTCGTACAGTTCTTCCCACCGGGTAGTATAGCGTGGCGAATGAAACTCTCTTCGCATTTTCCAGTCTCTCTTTGTGCCGGATGAAGCAAATTTTACTACATCGCCCCGCATGCTGAAGTTGATGTTATCGATCTGCTCCATCAGAAAGCGGCCGATGCTTTTTTGCTTTTCAAAAAGGTTACCCTGGATGGAGTCATCGGGAACAATGCTGCTTAATATCACTCCTGCTTTTTTGTATTTTTTTCCTTCGTGGTAAAGTTGCTCTGCCAGGCTTACAGCAGGTTTTATTAGCTCGTTGGTTTGTGAAGTAGGATAGGGAAGCACAAGGTGGCGGCTATAGGTTGGTCCGTGCCTGAAATGACCAATGTCGGTTCCTGCTTTTTCATTGGTTACCACAAAAACATTGATTGCTCCGGCAGCA
>DASVSM010000215.1:0-3837 GCA_036388115.1 Flavisolibacter sp. | reverse complement strand
CAAGATATAGATCTGGGAAACCTGAAACTCTCTCATTTTCAGAAACGTTGTTATTTGCCCACTCCAGTTTCTTAAAACCACCTTTGAGAATATACTTTGCTCTTTCTCTATCCTTGCCTAATGCAGGAGCTACTATAAAATCTGACTTCAGGTTTAATGGCTTCAACTCCGTCAACCTGGTAGGGTCGTATCTGTTCAAAACACTGTTTTCAACTGCTTCTATGTCGCTACTATCTAACCCCTTTGATGTAATTTGTACGCTTAAAAACCACGCACCGCACTCGTATAAAACCAATCGGGTGTTTTCGCCATTGCTTCTCCAGTTTGAAGCTGCTCTGAAACCGTTACAGATATATTTAGCGCCAACTCTTCGGACAGGACCTTGTTCAAATCCGATTGTTTTGTTTACGGCATTTGAAATTGCTTGAAGCGATTTTAGATACTCGTTTCGTAATCTACCTTCAGTTCCGTCACCTGCCGGATAAACTTTGATTGCTACAGAAGTTTTCTCTGCGCTTTCGTACGTTACTTCAATATTATCATCCTGCTTTGTAAATGAATAAATACTTTTCCTCGTATAGCCTTCTATTTGCTCTGAAAAAATTGTTCCTGTTGAAGTATGAGTGTAATCCCCTTTTGATTTAATGAGTTTAGGTGAACTCCGTTCCTGTCCAACAGCAAAAAGATTAGCCAATACCAGTGAAGCAATGAGACAGTATTTTATAAGGTTAATGAGTTTCATCGAATTAGAATTTCCACTGACATCTTTTATGCGAATCTAAGGCATTTGTTTTTGGACAAGAAGGCGCCTGCCGCATAAAATCAATCAATAAACGATTTGTTTGAATTGTTCAAATGATCATTAATTATCCAATTAGAAAGTCGGGCTATAAAGGAAAACATAAGCCATTTTGAATTCCGGCTAATGGAAAACAAATCGCCTACACCCTTTGATAATAACAATGGACCTTTTTCAAAGAAATGAGAATGAAAGTTGGGAAATTGCCAGATGAAACGTAAACCAAATCATAAAAGTTCTCTTAGCGGCAAAAACTGTATTGTCTACCGCAATGCCGTTATAATCCAGCTATTTTTTGCTTGAAGAAAGGATAGAATGCAGGTATATGATGTTGCCGAATGGTGATAATGATGGAAAGGCCATGTCTTTGAATGCATATTTAAAGGATCTCGCTTCTGATCTGATGTTATTTTCGAACAGATTTAAAGTACGGCTGTTTGGTTAACGATTATACCTCTGAAAATGTTCTGTCAAAAGGAAAAGACGACGGCGGATCATTGTCGGGACCAGGAATAACGAGGTGACGCTTATTTGCATTAATCGTTTCATAGCGACGACTCATACAACAATTAAACATGCAATCATGAATGATTCTTTCGAGTTACCGGTGATGTACAAAGGGGAGGAACTGATGTTTCCGGCTCAACTGGTGCAACTGGGTTATCTCCACCAATTTAAGGTGGATGTTTTTGGGGAGGAAGTGATCTTCGAGCCGGATGAGGAAAGAAATTACAGGGCTATAATTGATCCGGCCAAATTAAATAAAAAAATTACAATGGAACTCATCAGAGCGATGGCAGAAACGATTCAGGAAATAGTCAGTTAAAGCATAGCAATATCATTTTCATGCGGGTAACAAAGTGTTGAGATAGTAGAATTCCCTGCGGGTACAGCCAATTTCCGCATACGCAGCCGCTAGTCAACTGAACCGGTTCTCTTACAGTTGCATAGCCTCTTCCATTGTGTCTTTCAGGGCCCCGGACGCTTCATCAAATAACATATCTTTCATTTTCTTGGATGCCTTATTATCATTCGACTTTTTAATGGTGGCCCTGATGGGATCGAGCGCCTCAAAAAAACGGGCTACCTGTTTTTCATATCGCTCATCGGCCTCCATGTCTTTTAGCACATCTTCGTATGCATCCAGTATACTGTAGATTTCCTTTACATTGTCTGCTGTATGCCGCCGGGGAATACGATTGAACAGGTCCCTTAGTTTTTCTCCGATTTCATTCATGTGATAGTATTCGGTTTTTTACAAATGTACCAACTATGCTATTGGAGTAAAGGAACTCATCTGCAGACGATGGGGAGATTGCACCAAAGACCAGAAGCATTATTTTAGCAGGATGAAATTTGCGCCCCTATTGTTCGTCTTAGTTGCCTGCTCGCAACGGGAACCTTCCCAAAAAGAAGCTTTTACAGGCAGGTTGAAATTTTTAAAACAAACAAGGGATTCCTTGACAAAAATTAAAACGGCAACGCAGGCAAAACTATTTGAACAGGAAATAACAATGCCCGGACAAGTGCCGGCTACCGATACGGCACGTGCATTCCTGCAGAAGTCCATCGCCGGCTTAACAGACGAAATAGATAAAGTTGAGAGGGATATCGAAAGCACTGAAGCGGAAATCTACAAGCCGCATTAGTAGCGTTCTAATGGCCTGTGATTATTTGATTTCAGTAAGGTTAGACGCATCATTCGCTTTTGACATCTGCCACATCTATAAAACTACTACTACAGATACACTTTCCTTTCAACATGGACTTTTTATTGCAGGCTGACACGGGTCAATCAAACCGACCTGCCCGGTCAATTATCTGTACCTCTCCGTTCTCATTGCCCACAATCACCTTGCTGACGATGTCTTTTAAAAACAAGCCATTTTCAACAACGCCAGGTATGGTATTGACAGAATTATTTAGCTGCGCAACATTGGTAATCTCTCCAAAGGCGCAGTCAATAATCAGGTTGTGATTATCTGTAATAAAGGGCTTTCCGTTTTGGCTTCGTAGCCTAGGTGTACATCCCAATTTTTCCAGGTGCCTGACAGTCAGTTCCACCGCAAAGGGAGTAACCTCCACCGGTAAGGGAAATTTCCCCAGGCGATCAACCAGCTTGGAAGAATCAACAATCACAAGGTATTGGCTGCTGTTAAAGGCTAGAATTTTTTCCCGGAGCAAAGCCCCTCCACCACCTTTTACCAGGTTAAGGTCCCGGTCCACTTCGTCTGCGCCATCAATATAAAGATCAATCGTGTTAACCTGGGAAAACGGAATGATTTCGATGCCCGACTCCGTAGCCAGTGCTGCTGATTGCAGCGAACTGGCAACTGCTTTTACCGCAAAGCCTTGCTTTGCCATTCTACCAATGGCGTCAATGGCAAATGCAGCCGTAGAGCCAGTGCCCAGTCCAACGGTCATCCCCTCCTTCAGGTAAGTGGCCGCCTTTTCCGCAGCGAGTTGTTTTGCATTCATACAAGTTGTTCCAAAATGGCTTTGGTGGCTTCAAAACTTTTGTGCTGGTAAGATGCCATACCCATTTTAGCGGCGGCATCAACGAGAATTGCCCGGTCGTCAAAATAAAGGCATTCATCAGGCCTTACCTGTGCAATGCCCATGGCCAGACGAAAGATGCCGGGATCTGGCTTTATCATGCGTACCTCGCAGGAAGAAACAAAGGCATCAAAACAGTCGTGCAACCGGAATTTGCGGATGCGGTAATCATTGAGTTCCCGTCCTTCGTTGTTGATGGAAATAATCCGGAAGCGATCCCTGTTCTCCCGCTTCCACTGGATCAGCCACCGGAGCGTATGGGGTAGTTCTACCGACTGCGAAAACATAAATTCCTTGAATGCTTCCTTTGTAAAACTGCGGGGCTGGTAAAACAGCACCCGGTCAAGGTATTCGTCCAATGTTATGCTGCCGATCTCGTAGACGTTGAAGATGAATTCATGCAGGTGATTCATCTCTTCATAGTCAAAGCCGAATTTTGCGGCCGCCGCTTGCCGGGACGCATGGCCCCAGCCGTTGGAAAG
>DASVSM010000214.1:0-8257 GCA_036388115.1 Flavisolibacter sp. | reverse complement strand
TGCTATCACCACATTAATACGGTTAAGTGCTGCGTATGCTGCATTCCAAAGGTTGCCGACTTCTCCAAGGGTTGCGGATACCGTGTAGTTGTACGTTTGAAACCCTGTGATACCATTGTTTGTCCGGTTACTGAATTCCTCCCCACGGATTTCGTTATATACTAAATAACGGCCGCCATAGAATTGACCGGTTTTTACGGCAGCATACATCCCATTTACATTCTGTAATACCCTTTCTGGTGTTTGGAACGCTACAGCATCAAACAATGTTGTCTCTGGATCTGGGCTTAGTTTGTCCTTTCTACAGGAGAAAAGCCCAAGCACCAATAATATTATTAACGTATACTTCATGTTCAGTGTCTTTATTTCTTGATGTTTAAATTTTAGAAACCTACCTGCAGGCCAAAATTGAATGTGCGGGCCATTGGGGTTGAATTTCGGTCAACGCTTGGTGCGCCATTGCTGTTTCCGTTTGTTTGAATTTCAGGGTCGAAGCCGCTATAATTTGTAAAGGTTAGCGCATTAAATGCAGCAACATAAACACGTACTGAGCTTAATTTGGCCTTCTCTATAAGTGTACGAGGCAGGCTATAGCCTAATGTAATGTTGCGCACTTTTAAGAAGTCGCCTTTTTCCACGTTATTGGAAATTTGAATTGCGGACCCGTTTGAAAAATTATCGTTGTACACAACTCTCGGCCATTTGGCATTGTTATTTGGTTTTGTCCATCTGTCTAATGCATCTTTGGCATTGTTCCAGTTACGGTTGTCGTGCAAACCAGCTTTTGTACCGTTGTACACATAGTTGCCTCCGCTAAAGAATAACAACATATTAAAATCAAGACCTTTCCAGCGAACTGTATTATCAAAACCTCCAAACCATTTTGGTAATGCTGGGCCAAAGACCTGACCATCTGCAGTCTGATTGGCTGCTCGGACGACTGTACCATCAGATACTCTTGTCCAGCGGGCATTAGCACTGGCAGCTGCATGGTTGTACTGTACGTCTTCTGTTCCGGTAATATTTCCTGCTGCGTCTTTTATTAATTGAACAAATACGCGTTGACCATTTGCAGGATTAATACCTTTTGTTTCTACTAAATAGAAGCTACCAATGGACTCACCTACACGAATAATGGAAACAGTTTCGCTTCCGCCTGTACTAACCAGGATGTCAGCATTGTTATTTGCCAATGCTGTTACCTCATTTTTCTGCGTGGTGATGTTGAAGTTAGCAGACCAGGAGAAATCCCTGTTTGACAGAACAGTTCCGCCTAAAGAAAACTCGAACCCTTTGTTGTACATGCTACCCACGTTCGCAGCAATTGAATTTCCAGGAATACCTCTTGAGGGAGCTTGCGGCTCGTTTAAGATCAGATCATTAATTTCTGATTTATAGTACGTTACTTCCAGGTTCAAACGGTTGTTGAATAAGCCCGCCACAAATCCAACATCTAGCTTATTGCTTTTTTCCCAACTCAAGACAGAACTTCCTGCATTGGAATAAAAAAGTGTAGGCTGGGCTCCATATAAACCCGAGCTGAAAGTGTTCAAAGAAACAAAATCACCAATTCCCTGAAAGTTACCAACCTGCCCGTAGCTGCCTCTAATACGCAGTGAACTAATGGTATTAGCGATGGAGCTGTTCTTCCAGAAATCTTCTTCTGAAATATTCCAGCCTAATGAACCACCATAGAAGTTACCCCATTTCTTTGCAAAAGCGGAATAACCATCCCGTCTTCCATTTAGTGAAATCAGATATTTCTTTTTATAGTCGTAGTTGATACGGGTAAAGTAAGACTGTAAGAAATTCTCGCCTAAGAAATCGCCTAATGTCACAATTTCTGTAAAGCCAGCTTGTGGATTGGTAAAGAAAGGATCACTTTGATTTCGTTTGTCTGCACCAAAACCAGAAGACCGGCTATACTGTTGTTCTGCACCTACCAATACATTTAAGCTATGTGATTCAGCAATCCGAGTGTCATAGGTCAAAATATTCTGCCAGTTGGTACGACGATAGCGCTGGTAAGTTGCCTGGGCGGCACCAAGAAACTGAACGCCATCCCCGTGAATTGCATTGCGGTAATCTGAGTTTTCTGTTGTCAGAAGATCTAGTCCATATACACTACGGAAACTCAGCCCTCTGAAAAATTTAATATCAGCATATACACTTGGCAATACACGGTTGTTACGAGAATAAAATCGATTCAAGTCAACAACCATGGCTGCATTGTAATACGTAGGGAGGGAAGTAAGGTTAGCTCCCTGACCAATAGAATTTGCCGCTTTATTAATATTATAACTTCCATCAGGATTAAAGACCGGAATATTAGACGGTAGTACTAAAGGCAAACGACCTGCACCAGCAATGTTAAAGGCGGCTCCGAAAGAACCGGAGTTTTGACCTTCACTCAAATTAGTTGCGTAGTTCATTTTTGCACCTACTCTCAACCAATCATTCACTGTTTGATCGATATTAAAAGAAGCCGTAATACGTTCCAGGTTATTTCTTCTCAACATACCTTCTGAACGTTGGTAACCAGCAGAAAAATAGTAGTTCGTTTTTTCGCTGGCGCCTGAAACATTCAACACATGGTTGTGAGCAAATCCAGTGCGGTAAACATAATCATACCAATCCGTATCTACTAAGTTGCCATTGGCGTCTTTCATGGTGTAAAAACCACGGGTTGTACCGTTAGCTGGGGTACCCGCATTTGCCAAACCTTCATTTTTCAGGTCTGTATACTCCTGCGCATTTAAGAGCTCAATCAGGTTGTATGGTTTTGTATAACCAGCCCAGTTTTCGTAGTTTACTCTTGCACGACCCTGACGGCCCTTTTTTGTTGTAATCAACAAAACACCGGCACCAGCTCTTGAACCGTAAATGGCTGCGGCAGATGCATCCTTTAAAATTTCAATACTCTCAATATCCGCTGGGTTAATATCCCCCAACACGTTATTACCTGCGGTATTACCAGTGTTGCCGGTAAATACAGGTATACCGTCTACCACTACTAAAGGAAATGAACTCAATGAAATTGAGTTTACCCCACGAACACGAATAACCGGTGGGTTATTCAATACACCGTTAGGAATATTGATGTTTACACCAACTGCACGGCCGGATAAACCCTGCTCAAACGTTTGGATGGGTTGATCTTTCAATTTGGCACCGCTGACCTGTGCCACACTACCCGTCAGGTCCTGGCGCCTTTGAGTGCCGTAACCAACTACCACTACTTCCTGCATGCTTTGTCCGTTGCTCGGCTGTAACGAAACTGAATAATTGGACTGGGTACCAATATTCACTTCCTGTGCGCCAAACCCCACCGCTGTAATAGCTAAACGGCGGCCATTTGCCGGTACTGTCAGCGAAAAGGTCCCATCTTCCTTTGTAACCGTACCTGTCTGTGTGTTTTGAACCTGAACTGATGCATTAGGAACAGGATTGCCATTAGCATCTGTTACTTTTCCCGTGATGGCACGCTGTGCCCAGGACGTAAGCGTGGCTAGCATAAGCACTACGCTTAAGAGTAGAATTCTTCTCATGTGCATGTCGATTTATATTAAAGAGATAAAGCGAGCATTCGGAGATTTTCGAGGGGTGCCGATTAAGCGCTAATTTAACCAGAAAAAGATAAAGACAACCGCTTGTCAAAAAAAGCTGCGTTCTTTTTTTGTTTTAGCCGGTTTGTTTAGAGAAAAAACTTAGTAATAGTGCCGGTAGTAAAACAAGATTGGCAATAGTCGCTGTAATAAGTGTTAAGGACGTCAGCCAGCCAAGGGCCTGCGTTCCGCCAAAACCACTAAAACAAAAGATCACAAAACCGGCTATCAGCACAATCGACGTATAAATAATACTTAACCCGGTAGAATGAATCGTCTCAGTGACCGTTTTGCGGGTATCGGAATTATTCCCTTTTAACTGCTGTTTGTAATTGACAAGAAAGCGAATGGTAATATCGATGGCAATGCCCAACGCCACACTAAAAATCAATACAGTAGACGGTTTTAAAGGCACTCCGGCCCACCCCATTACGCCGGCGGTTATGACCAAAGGGATCAGGTTTGGAATTAATGAACAAAGCAAAATCCGGAAAGAGCGAAACAGGTAAAGCATGCACAATGTAATCAACAGGAAAGCCCAGAAAATGCTTTCCTTCAGGCCATTGATAATAAACCTTGTGCCTTCCAGAAACGTTACGGAGCCACCGGTCAGCTCAATGTCAAATTTTCGTTTTCCCCAAATCGAATCAGAGCTATTTTCTGCTCTTTCCGTAGCCGATGCCGTTAAGGCTTTTATACTATCCCGGTTAAAAATCTGTTCGGCCTTGTTTTGAATACTATCCAAAATCAGTGGCAATCTTTCTGAGCCTACATCCTGCATCGTCACTGATATGCGTGCCTGCTGACGATCTTTATCCATGAAGGAAGAAACCAGCTTTGTAAACCCTCTGCCCGAAGCATTCGTGCTGTTGGTGGCGGCGCTGTCATTGTTTTGCGATAAATACGGACGCAAGGCAATCAGGTCATTTTCTCCTGGCATGGCATAAAATGCACTGTCCCCTTCAAAAAAAGCCTGTTTGGCAAACTTCAGCCCTTCTGTCAATGTCAATGGCTTACCGATATAGGTCCTTGAATCCAGGTACTGAACCAGTGAATCAATCTTTACCAGGTTTTGCAGGTTGCGGGTAATTCCTTGCCGCCTCCTTGTGTCCACTACTATCTCCAGCGGCATCACCCCTCCAAAATTTTGTTCAAAGAATTTCAGGTCCGTGTAAATCGTATCTTCTTTTGGAACATCATCCACAATATATCCAACGCTTTTCAGCCGGAGAATTCCTAAAACAGAGACTACAAGCACAATGGCCGTAGTCCCGTAAATCAGTTTGCGATGGTTAAGCGACCATCGTTCCAAACGGTTCAACCATCGTTGCAGACGTGCATTTGTCAGGTACCGCATGTGTCGCGGTTTGGGATTGGGCAGCATGCTCAATACCGCCGGAATCAAGAACAAGGAAATAAAGAACAGTGCTAAAATGTTTGTTCCGGCTACAATACCAAATTCTTTCAGAATAGCACTCCGCGTTAAGCCGAAAACGGCAAAACCAATGGCAGCAGTAATGTTGCAGAACAAAGTGACAATCCCCATTTTGCTCACCATATCAATCATAGCTTCCCGCTTATCGCCGGTTTCTTTATAGCTTGTATGGAACTTGTTAAGGAAGTAGATACAATTGGGGATACCAATAACAACAATCAGTGGCGGAATTAAAGCGGTAAGAATAGAAAGCTTATAGCCCATTAACTGCAGAAATCCCACACTCCAGATGACGCCAATACCTACCACTGCCAATGACAACAGCATAGCACTCACCGAGCGGAAAAAAATCAATAGGATTAACGCTGACAGCAGCACAGAGCCAATCAGAAAAAACCTCATTTCATTTTTTATCCTGTCCGACAGAATGGTACGGATCAGTGGCAGGCCGCTCATGCGCAAATCCACCTTATGCTTTGTTTCAAAGGCGTCGGTCAATCTTAAAACGCTGTCAATTATCGCTGTTCGTTCCGTTGAATTAAACAACTCATTGTTGGTGGTAACGGCCATCATCCAGCTATTACTTTCCGCGTTAAACAGCAAATTATTATAGAACGGTATATTCAGGAAAACGGCCTTGCCGCTATCAATCTGTTGTTGCGTTAGAACGGTATCCTTAAAGATTGGCAAAGCTTGTAAGCGCTCAGATTCCACGGCCCTCACCAGGTTTACAGAAGCCGGTACGGAAAGAATTCCTTCCATGCCCCTGATCTTTTTCAGATCCCGCTGGAGCCGGACATAGTCGTTGAAGAAAGGTGCCTGGAAAAACTTATCCGTTTGAACGCCAATCACCATCAGCCCGCCGCTTTCGCCAAATACTTTTTTAAAGCGTTCGTAAGCCAGGTATTTGGGATTATCTGTTGGAATGGCCCGGGCAAATTCGTAGCCTAATCTAACCTTGCTTGCCTGCCAGCCGAAAAAAACCGTCAGGGCTAATAAAAAGGCAAACAATACATATTTATAGCGCAGGATAGCAATGGCTAGCGATTTCCACATGGCGGCTGGTTTGAAGGCGCAAAGAAAAGGAAAGAGCCCGAGATTGAAGTTTGAACCACTTTGCGACCAAGATTAAGAGTAAAGCATCAACTTATTACCCGGGTTAGTTCGTGTTTTGTTTTGCATTGCCGGCGGCTGATTATTCATTTCTCCCTGCAAGCTTCCTCGCCTCTTAGTTATATTTGAGATGTGAGAATCCTGTTTCTGCTCCTCCTGTTTCCGTTTTGTGTTTGTGGTCAGAATACGTTTCCTGCAATTGGTATGTGGCGCGAACATTTGCCTTACCAGGGAACAATTGACGTGACGGCATCCGATAAAAAAGTTTATGCGGCCACGCCTTCCAGTCTTTTCAGCGTTGATATCGCAACAAAAGAAATTGAACGGCTTAGCAAAGTTTCCGGGTTAAGCGAAACAGGGATAAATGCCATCAGCTACGATCCACGTTCAAACAAACTATTCATTGCATATAATAACAGCAACATTGATGTACTGGATGCAAATGGTATTTACAACATACCGGATATCAAACGCACCACTATCTCCGGCGATAAAAACATTTACTCAATTTATCCCGACGGCAACCGCTGTTATTTAGCAACAGGCCTGGGAGTGATCGTACTGGATGCAGAGAAATACGAGGTAAAAGACTCCTGGTTTATTGGTGCCAATGGCGGCTATGTGAAAGTGAATGGCTTTGTAAGAACCGCCGGCTTCTTTTATGCCGCAACAGAGGAAGGGTTAAAGAGCACCGCCGTTTCAACAACCAATCCTGCGGACTTCCAGGCATGGCAAAACCTTGCCGGCAGAAACGGGTTGCCGGCATCGGCAGCAAAAGCAGTTACTTCTTTCCGGGATAAGGTCATTGTTCTTCAGAATGATTCCTTGTTTGTAGAAAATGGCGGCAACTGGAATTTGTTTTTCGCCAACGGGTGGCCCGTGACTGCCATAAATCCATCTGCCGATAAATTAATTGTGACGCAAAGAATGGCCAATGGAGCATCGCAGGTAATTGCATTAACCGATGCCGGCGCCATACAAAGAACAATACAGCAGCCAGGTGTTATTTCTTTTCCTAAAAAAGGAACAACGGTTGGCAACGATTACTGGATCGCCGACTTATTTGGCGGCCTGTCCAGGTTTTCCGGGAACGATGTGGAAAGCTATAAACTTAACTCTCCGCAGGATGTTGTTCTTGGTGAAATGACAGTACGCAATGGAGTATTGTGGACAACAGCCGGCGCTGTTAACAGCAGTTGGAATTACCAGTACAACCGCAGTGGCGTATTCCGGTTAGAAGATGGCCAGTGGTCGGCAGTTAATCAATACAATCAGTCAAGGCTTGATACACTGCTTGACTTTCTCACCATTGCTATCGACCCCAGGGATAACACAGCATGGGCTGGCTCCTTCGGCGGCGGCCTGTTGCATATTACCAGTTCTGTGCTCACAATTTTGAAACAGAGCTCACCGGTTGGCCCACCCATTGGTGATCCGGGCAGCTATCGTGTGGCCGGACTGGCCTTTGATGCGGAGAACAATCTATGGGTTGCCAACTTCGGCTCAAACCGCCAGCTACACGTGCTAAAGAACAACAACACCTGGCAATCGTTTTCAGTGCCTTATACATTGTTTGAAAATGCGGTCGCACAAATCGTAATTGATGAGGCAGGACAGAAATGGATTCAGGCCCCACTGGGTAATGGACTGTTGGCATTTCACGAAGGCACTTTTGCAAACCCCTCCGACGATAAATGGAAAATCTACCGCGCCGGTGCAGGCCTGGGCGGTTTGCCTTCCAATGAAGTGCTTTGCCTGGCAAAAGACAAAAGTGGTTTTATTTGGGTGGGAACCGATAATGGTGTAGGCGTTATTCAATGCCCGCAAGAAGCTTTTGCTACCGGTTGCGAAGCCATTCTTCCGGTAATTAAAGAAGGCGCTTTTGCGGCCCATTTATTTAAAGGGCAGGAAGTGCGCAGCATAGCTGTTGATGGTGCCGACAGAAAATGGATGGCAACCGCCAGCGGCGTATGGCTTATTTCGAAAGATGGTGATAAAGTACTGGCAAACTTTACCGAACAAAACAGTCCCTTGTTAAGCAATGACGTAAAAAGAATAGCCGTTGATGGCAAAACTGGCGAAGTATTTTTTGCCACAGCAAAAG